>JBGQCZ010000041.1:0-14478 GCA_041495645.1 Gemmataceae bacterium
ATGGCGGCGCTGGTGACGACAACATGGTCTTCGCCATGAGCAATGTCGCCGTTAACGGTCCGCTAGAGATCGACGCGAACGGCGGTGCGGGCAACGACACAGCGATGTACGACTGGAAAAAGGCAACCCTGAACGGATCGACGACAACGAGCCTGATCGGCGGCACCGGGGCGGATACGGTCGGCTTCATCTGGTTCGATGTGGCTGCCGGCGCAACCGCTGCCGTGAATATCGATACCGGCAGTGGGGCGGATGCGGTCGGCTTCATCTGGTTCAATGTGGCTGCCGGTGCGTCGACGAGGTTTGACGTGGACGGCGGCGATGGTGCGGATACGGTCAACGGCGTCGTTCAAGGGGGTGCGGTGGCGAGGGATGCCTTGTTTGGCATCGACATACATGCGGGTGGAGGCAACGACGTGGTCCGGCTGTCCGGCGCCGGCCCCGTGGTCGAGTCGGGAGGTCAATTCAGTGAGTGTCTTGAAGGCAACGGCGGCAACGACGTGCTCGACGTGTCGCTCTCAGCGTACGGGACCGGCGTGTACGACGTGGAGATGCTCGGCGGCGACGGGACGGATACGGTCGGCTTTGTCGGAACCGGCGGTATTTTGGATTCCGGAGCGAAAATGACTGTCAAGATCAGCGGCGATGCCGGCGGCGACTTCCTCAACATCGGCGGATTCATGCCCTGCTATAAGCCCGGAGCCAAATGGGAAATGACCGCGACGGGCGGCGACGGCAACGACGTGATCAGGGGATCGCTGCAATTCGTTGACGACATCGGCGGCTCGGCCTCGTTCGCCTTTGCCGGCGGGCGCGGCGACGATCAGATCATCGCGGACCTGGTGCCGGCCGTCCTGCCGGGAGGCGAATTGCACGCGGCGCTGGACGGGAATGAGGGCAACGACTTGCTGCTCGTCACTCTCCGCGACGCGCACATGGACGGGCTGTTCGTCCTCGGCCTCAATGGCGGACTGGGCGCGGATGGCGTCTTTGTCGGGGGCTTCATGCCGTGTGTACGTCCCGAGGCCCTATGTCAGATTCATCTCGCCGGCGACGCGGGCAACGATCGGCTGGAAGCCCATCTCGCGTTCGAAACCGACTTCCTTGGCAGCCTCGACTTGTCGATGGACGGCGGGCTCGGCGACGATCGCCTGACCGCCCTCTTGCCGTTGGAACAAGGGGGCATCCGGATCGACGGCGGCCTCGGACGCGACACGGCTCTGGTGAGCCGCGACTTGCTGCCGTTTGTCGTCAATTGCGAGAAAGTGACTCCGATCTGATACGAAAAAGGCCGGCGGGCTTTGTGTTGGAACCGCGGCGCTGGTAGCTTGTAGGGGCTCGATTCCCTGCGTTCAAGGTTTCGGTGATGGCAACGGAAGTCTCGGCCACGTCGGTAAGCGAAGAACTGCTGCGCGAAGCGTGCGCGGAGTTGGATCGCCGGCTGCGCGCTCTCGAGCCGGTTGGAGTAGAGGAAATGCTGGAGCGGCTGCCGGGCTTATCCGCCGATTCGATCGTGGAATTGATCTACACCGAGTTCGTCGTCCGCGAAGAGCTAGGCCGGCAACTGAAACCCGCGGACTGGTTCGCCCGCTTCCCGCAGTGGCGCGAGCGCCTCGGCCGTCTCATGCAAGTGCATCAGGCGCTTCACCACGCCGAAAACCCGGACACTGCGACCGCCGTCGGCGCATTTGACGACACCGGTTTTTCGGTGACGGAGAAGGCCGCGGAGCGCGGCGTGCCGGGCTACGAAATCCTGGAGGAGTCGGGCCGCGGCGGCATGGGCGTGGTGTACAAGGCCCGGCAGGTGAAGCTGAATCGCATCGTCGCCCTGAAAATGATTCTCACCGGCGACCTGTCCGGCCCCGAAGAACGCGCCCGGTTTCACGAGGAGGCTCAAGCCGCGGCGCGGCTCCAGCATCCCAACATCGTGCAAGTCTTCGAAGCCGGCGTGTCCGGCGGCTGCCCGTTCCTGGCGTTGGAATTCGTCGCCGGCAACAGCCTCGCTCAGGTCCTCATCAATGGTCCGGTGGAAGCGCACGCGGCCGCGCAACTCGTGGCGACGCTCGCCCGCGCCAGCCACTACGCCCACGGCCGCGGCGTGATTCATCGCGACCTGAAGCCCGGTAACATCTTGCTCCAGAAGTCAGAGGTCAGGAGTCAGAAGTCAGAGGTCAGGAATCAGAAGTCAGAAGGCGACGATCCGGCACAGTCTTCTGGCCTCTGTCTTCTGACCACTGATCTCTGTCCGAAAATCATCGACTTCGGGCTGGCCAAGCAGCGGCGGGATGCGGCGGCGGGTGAGAAATTCGGCGGCATCACGCGCACGGGCATGGTGCTCGGCACGCCGAGTTACATGGCGCCGGAACAAGCCTCGGGAGACTCCACGAATCCCGGACCGACCGTGGACATTTATGCTCTGGGCACGATCCTCTACGAAGCGCTGACCGGCCGGCCGCCGTTCCGCGCGGCAACGCCGCTCGAGACGCTGGAGCAAGTCCGTACGCAGGAGCCGGTGTCGCCGGCCCGGCTGCAGCCGGGACTGCCACGCGACCTGGAGACGATTTGCCTGAAGTGCCTGGAGAAAGACCCGGGACGCCGCTACCCAACGGCGCAGGAATTGGCCGACGACCTCGAACGCTTTTTGCGGGGCGAATCGATCCGCGCCCGGCCCACCACACGCTGGGAACGCGGCGTGAAATGGGCCAGGCGAAGGCCCACGGTGGCCGGGCTGCTCGCTGCGCTGACACTGCTCGCCCTCAGCGCATTCGCCGCTGTGACCGTGCTGTGGCGCCAAGCCGAACACGCCCGACGGCAAACGGAAGCACACCTTGCCAGGCGCTCCACAGCGTTGGCAAGGGCCGCCTGGATGACCGACGATTACGATCTAGCCCGCCAATCACTTCTTGAGTGTCCGTCCGCTCTCCGCGACGCTGAATGGGATTACCTCGATCGGGTCTGTCATGCCGAGCAGTTTGTCTTGCGCGGGCACAAGTGGAACATCAACGCGGTGGCCTACAGCCGTGACGGCAGGCTGGTCGCCTCGGTGACCGTAACCAAGGAAGTGAAACTCTGGAACGCGGCAAGCGCCGAGTTGGTGCGTTCGATCACCCCCAACGACATCGTGCCCGAGTCCGTCGCCTTTGCGCCGGATGGTCATCAACTTTTCGTTGTCGGGCGGACTGGCGCGGAACAAGACAAGTCCACCGTTAGCGCCATCAAGACGATCGACGTGCGGTCCGGCGATATGCGGTTCGCCTGGAAGTACTCGAGTTTAGCACAGGCAATCAAGCTAAGCCCAGATTGTCGAAACGTGGTCTTGACCGACCGCGCCATGCATCAGATCAAGCTGATCGACCTGCTGAACGGAAGCGAACTCCAGACAATCCCCGATGCGCCGCGCGGGCATGCTGGGCAACATGCCTTCAGCCCTGACGGAAAGAGCATCGCCTCCGCAGTCTTCAGCAATTCGGTGGTGGCGAGCGAGGTCGTCGTCTGGGACGCGGCCTCCGGTCGAAAGATTAGCGCCTTCAGGCGCGTGCCCGGGACAAGCCCGTGCGGGCTTGCATTTAGTGAAGACGGCAAACGGATCGTGACCGGCAGTAACTACGTGGAACGCGAAAGCGACATTGCCATCCACGATGTCGCCAACGGCCTGGAGCAACTCCGGATCCCAGCTCGGGCCAACGCGACCAACCACGTCGCTTTCAGCCCCGACGGCCGTTACGTCGCCTCCGCCGCCTTCGGCAACTGTACCGTCACGATTTGGGACGCGGTTTCGGGAGGCCAAGTGCTCACCTTCCGGTCGCGAGCACGCGGAGTCATGGGCCTGGCCTTTCGCCCGGACGGGCGCCAATTGGCCACCGGAAATCATGACTGGACCGTTCGCCTCTGGGACACCGGCTATCTCTCGGCGGCTCACGATTGAGCGAAAAAACTCGTCGCGGGCATTGGAACGCCGACCCACCCTTGCTCAGCTGGAACAACGTCCTCTGACTTCACCAGGATGCCGCTCCACGAACTCGCGGCGACAAGCCGTGAGCTAAGCGGCGTCGCCTACGGTAGCGAAGACCGCTCCGTCCGCATCTGCGACATGCAATTCTCGGTCACGCAATGTCCGACGGGCGCTCCAAACCATTGCGTATTAATCGACGAAAACTCGATCTTCATTCTGCGCGATCGCGGCCCGGCTAACCCTGATGCACCGTCGAGGTTTGCTGAGCGAATGAGCGTCGCCGAGAGTGAGCGTCGCGAAGAATGCTTCGCGACGCGGGCGGCGTTGTGTGCCTCAGCGTGTTATAGTTATTTCGAACCGATGCACATGGAGCCAACGCGATGATGAATTCCGCGCCCGCCGCGCCCGCGCTCGTGCCGATCAGGCCGGGCCGGCCGTTTTTTGGCATGGTCAACACCTTCATGGCCTCCGCGATGGGGCTCGGCCCGTATTTCGACCCGGTGCAACCCCTCAAGCCGAATTCGACATCGGGGGCGGTCTTTTACGGCTTTTACAATCCGATGAGCGCGCTCGACACGATCCAGGTAGTCAACAAATCGCTTGCCAAAAGCCTGACGGCCGCCGAGGCCCTGAATACGCTCTGTTGCATGCTGGTGATCAGCACGTTCAAGGTCGTGAAGGCGTTCGTCGACAACTCACCCGAATTCCAAGTCTTTTACCATCTCCGGAACGCGGCGTATCACCAGAACAAATTCAACTTCCGTAGCGAACAACCCAAGCATCCCGCGTCCTGGCGCACGTTTCGCATCGACGACGCCAAGAAGGGAAACATGAACCCGCTGCACGGGAAGCCGTGCTTCGGCACCTCATTTGGTCCCGCCGATGTTCTTCTGTTTTTGGCTGACATCGACAAGAAATTGGCGTGAGGGAGTCAAAAGAGAACCACAAAGAGCACCAAGGAAACACAAAGATACACAAAGGATCGCTTCGTGTATCTTTGTGTTTCCTTGGTGCTCTTTGTGGTTCTCTTGTGGTCGCGGCTACTTGGGATTCGGCTCGCCGGGATTGCCCTTGCTTTGATCATCCGGCGGTTTGTTGGTGTCGTACTTGTTCTTGTTTTTGTTCTTGTTTTTCTTCTTCCGGTCTTCGGCGCGTTCTTTGGCGCTTTTGCGGTGGCCGGTGCCGATCTTGTTTCTGGGAAGGACTTGCGAGCCGGGGTTGAACGCGCCCATCTTGCCGAGTCCGGCCATCATTTTCATGCGTTGCCACAGGTTCATGCTCGCCATTTGCCGCATGAGCGCGCGCACCTGCTCGAATTGGGCGAGGAATTGTTTGATCTCGTGCGGTTCGGTGCCGCTGCCGGCGGCGATGCGGCGGCGGCGGGTCAGGTCAATCAGGTCGGGGTTGCGGCGCTCGTCCTTGGTCATCGAGTCGATCATGCCTTGCAGCCGGCCCACGGCCTTTTCCGGGTCCTCACCTTCCGGAATCATGTCGGCCATGCCGGGCATTTTGCCGATCATGTCCTTGATGCCGAGCTGCTTGATCATGCCGAATTGCTTGCGGAAATCGTCGAGCGTGAAGTCGCCCTTCGCCAGCTTTTCCTGCTGCTTTTGCAATTCCTCCTGGCTGATTTGCTGCTGAACCTGCTGGACTTTTTCGATCAGGCCCATCATGTCGCCCTGACCGATAATCCGCTGCGCCATGCGCTCCGGGTGAAACAATTCCAGCGCTTCGAGCTTCTCGCCCACGCCGATGAACTTGATCGGGACCTTGGTCACTTCCTTGATCGAGAGGGCCGCTCCGCCGCGCGTGTCGCCGTCGAGCTTGGTGAGAATGACGCCGTTGAGATCGAGCGCGGCGTTGAAGGCCTTGGCCGAGTTGACCGCGTCCTGACCGGTCATGGCGTCGCAGACGAAGAAGACCGAATCGGGCCGGGCCTGCTTGTCGATTTGCTTG
Source organism: Gemmataceae bacterium (assembly GCA_041495645.1). Lineage (GTDB taxonomy): Bacteria > Planctomycetota > Planctomycetia > Gemmatales > Gemmataceae > JBGQCZ01. The sequence goes on from JBGQCZ010000041.1 coordinate 5,909, forward strand.
AGTTCGTCGATCAAGGCCTCGTCGATGTGCAAGCGGCCGGCGGTGTCGAGGATGACGATGTCGTGCAACGCCTTTTTCGCATGCGCGACACCGTTGCGGCAGACGGTAACCGGATCGGAGGGAAATTCGCTGTAAACGGGAATGCCGATCTGTTCGCCGAGGATTTTCAATTGCTCGACGGCGGCGGGGCGCTGCAAGTCGGCGGCCACCAGCAACGGCTTGCGACCTTGTTGCTTGAGAAACAGAGCGAGTTTGCCGGCCGTGGTCGTTTTGCCGGAACCTTGCAAGCCGCACAGCATGACCACGGTCGGCCGGTCCTTGGCCATGGGGATGCGGTGATCGACCGGCCCCATCAGCTTGACCAGTTCGTCGTAGACGATCTGGACGATTTGCTCGCTCGGGTCGAGCGAACGCAGCACTTCCTGCCCGACGGATCGCTCGGTGACGCGCTGGATGAAGTCGTTGACGACGTTGAAATTCACGTCGCCTTCGAGGAGAGCTTTGCGAACTTCGAGCATGCCGTCGCGGATGTTGATTTCGGTAATGCGGCCACGGCCGCGCAGCTTCTTGAGGGCTTCGCCGAGACTACGCTGGATTCCTTCGAGCATGACAAAATCCCAAATTCGTATGTGAGTGATGTATTCTAGGGACGGCCCGGATTTCGTGCAACCGAAGGCGTTGGTTCGGTCGCTCCGCGATCGGAAAAGACGGCCGGTCACGGAGTGACCGGACTACAAATCGCCGAATCTCGTCGAATCGATGAATTTTACTTGAACGGGACGGAGTAACAGGGTAAGCCATTATACATTACGTCAACGATGCGTCGGTTGAGACAGGGCCCATGGCTGAAAGCGTCAACCAATTCGAGCGCTTGATGGAGCAGGTTCGCGGTGGAAGCGAGCAGGCTGCCGAGCAGGTATGCCGCGAATACGCGTCGCATGTGATCCGCGTGGTTCGCCGCCGATTGCACTCGAGGTTGCGCCGGCGGCTGGATTCCGGCGACGTGCTACAAGCCGTTTGGGCTTCGTTCTTCGCCATTCCGGCGGAGCGGTTCTCGTTTCAGACTCCCGAGCAACTCATTGGGTTTCTGTGTCAGGTGGCAAAAAACAAAGTCATCGATGAGACGCGCCGCGGCATGGACGCGCAAAAGCGACAGGTCACGCGCGAAGAGTACGTGGAACAGACGTACCACGACAAACGGTTGCCGGACCCGCGACAGCCCACGGCCAGCAAAGGTCTCATCGCGGAGGAAAGCTGGGAGCAATTGCTCCGCGACCAGCCGTCGCTCATTCGCGACATATTGGAATTACGGCGACTTGGTTTCACCATGAGCGAAATCGGAGCGCGGCTGGGCATCCAAGTGAAATCGATTCGGCGGTACCTGAAGAAACTGGCGGAGGAATTGCCGTCATGACCAAAGTGATCGAGCCGCCGGAGTTGCGAAATCGACCGAGTCCCACGGAGATGTTGGGCGGCCGGGACAAATACGGCATCGTTTTGGACGGCTGGCAGGCGGGCGGCGAGCCCGACACCTTGGCCGCGCTGCGGCAGTTCCCCGAGCTTCAACTCGAAAAGAATCTCATTGTCAATCTGGCCTACGAAGAGTTCGTTCTGCGGCAGATGCGCGGTGAATCGCTCGATCCGAATGAATTCAGCGCCCGCTTTGCCGGGCACCGCTCGTCGGTTTTGAGGCTGCTCGACGCTCACGACTTCCTCGATTCACAGCTGCCAACGCTTGAGCAAGCCCCCCCGACCAAATGGCCCGAACCGGGCGAACTGCTGGCAGACTATCGAGTTCAAAAGCTGCTCGGTCGCGGCGGTTTCGCGCGCGTTTATCTGGCCTTGCAGGTGATCACCGGCAAGCAGATGGTCTTGAAGATCGCGCCCCCGAATCCGCGTGAACCGAAACTCCTCGGTGGACTCGACCATCCCAACGTGGTGCCGATTCACGATGCCCGCTATTTGCGGGGCGGCATGAGCGTCCTCGTCATGCCCCACCTTGGCAATTCGACGCTGGTCGATTTGCTGGATGCGGCATTTCCGCACGTTGGCGCGATTCCAAGCACCGGCGGATTGGTGGCCCGCGCGGCTCAACGTTACCGCACAGCCGATGCCGCAGTGCCCAAACCGACTCACCGCGATTACGCCGGCGACGTGTTGGCTCTGGCGACCGAACTGGCACGCGGATTGGCGTACCTGCATTCAAAGGGCGTCGTTCATCGCGATCTGAAGCCGACGAATGTGCTGTTGTCCTGGACCGGCAAGCCCGTGATTCTCGATTTCAATCTGGCCGAGGGCCGCGAGGACGCATTGCAGCGCGGCGCGGGAACGCTGTACTACATGGCTCCCGAGCTGATCGAAGCCGCCCTGTGTCCCGCCGAAGGTGCGAATTGCGATGGGCGTGCCGATCTTTTCTCGTACGGCGTGATCGTTTACGAGTTGCTCACCGGCCGGCATCCGTTCAGCATGCCCGACGCTTCCGAATCGGCGATCCGCAGATCGCCCAACGTCGAGTTCGCCCAATGGCTGCTCGGGCAGCATCGCAGCGGCTGCATGCCGATCCGCACATACGTGCCGGACATCGACCCCGCGGTGGAGCGCTTGGTGCTGGATTGCCTGGCCTTCGATCCGTCGGCCCGGCCGAAATCGGCGGACGCAATCGTGCGCGAGTTGGAGCGGATTCAGGGCTTCGGCCACCGGCTGGGCCGATGGCTGCGGCGGTGGCGGAAACCCGTCGCGATCGCGGCCTGCGCCGGTGGATTGCTGCTTGCCGGCACGGCGTATGGGCTTTCGGCGCGCCCTCCGTATGTGATGCGAACGATGGAGCGCGCCCGCGCCGCGTTGGCGAATGGTCAAGCGTCTCGCGCCGCGGATGATTTGGATGAGGTATTGCTGATTGAGCCGGGCAATACCGAGGCGCGTTTCCTGCGCGGCATGGCGCGGGTAAGACTCAACGAATTCGATTTCGCCGCTGAGGACTTCGGCAAGGTTTGGGAGCAAGCACGCGACGACAACGCTCGCGTGATGTTGGCGTACTGCATGGCAGCACGGGATTTGCACGACGGGGCAATCTACCACATCGACGGCGCTATGCCGACCTTTGCCAACAAAGCGGCCCTATTAAACAACCGCGCATTCTCGAACTATCGGCTACTTGGCAAGGGCGACAACGCGGCGCGGCGGCTCGCGATCCGAAACGATTTGAATGACTGCCTGAAACTCAATTCGAATATGGCAGCGGCCTACCTTAATCGCGGCGAGCTAGAATACCACGAATTCCAGAACAACAAAGACGTCGTGTTTCTGGACAACGCAATCAAGGACATCGATCACGTGATGGAACTTGGATTGGTCACCAGTGATACGTGCTACGATGCCGCCTTGTTTCGAGTGTCCCATCCCGAGCGTCAGCGCGAGCGCGAACAAACCCTGGCCTATTTGCGGCAGGCGCAAGAACGCGGACGGGATCTGACGCGAGTAGCGAAAAAAAACTCGAAGTTCGCGGTGCTTTTTCGCGAGCCGGATTTCGCTGCACTGTTAGAAACTCCGCTCACTCCAAATCCAAGTCAGCGCCCTCCCGACGGTTTGGCCGATCCGCTTTTTAGTAACTTTCCGTAACAATTTCGTACAAAATTACATCGACATGCGTCAATTCCAGCTGACGCATTTTTTGCGGTAATTCCAGTCGTTTGGGCCACGGACCCGAGTTGGCGACGGCGTATGCTTGCCACTTTTTTCGTTTTTTTTCGCTCCGACCTGTCCCGTTCGACCCGGAAATTTCGACTCCAATTCCATGGATAGTGGCAAACCGCCCACGTCCGTGCCGGCCCCGCTGGGTCCGGCTTCCGTTCCCACCATTTTCGAGGTATGCGATGATTGGTTTTTTGACTCGCGCTCGCCGTCCGTCACGATCCGTTCCGCGCCGCCGCGCCCGCCTTTCGCTGGAATCGTTGGAGAGCCGCGTCGTGCCGGCAGCACCAACGATCACGTCGATGTCGGGTCGCATCATCGGCTCCCATGTTGTCATCACCGGCCAGGTTCAAGACGAAGCGCCCAGCCACGTTAACGTCAACCTGACGGGTTCTGTCAGCGGTACCGTGCACGCCGACAGTTCCGGTGCCTTCGAGTACATTGGCGACTCGGACGGTTTTCTCGTGATCACGGCGATAGCCGTCGACGAGGGCGGGCTCAACTCGGGGGGCTTCGTCATTTCGGTGGCGCCGAACTTCGCCGATCAACCACCCTACATCACGATGTCGGTTACTTACGGGAGTCAACGAACCGTGACCTTGGAGGGCACGGTCTACGACGAAAGCCCAAACGGCATCCCCGTGGCGATTTCCGGAGTCGTTACCAGCCAAACGGTAAACGCCGACAGTCAGGGACACTTCACACTCACCACGGTTGCGTCGAGCCTAGGTGACGTTCATGGACGCGCCACGGATTTCGGCGGCCAGCAATCTAACCTCGCTACCGTCACTCTGGTCAACAGTGCGCCGAGGATTGTGGACATGGTCGTAACGTGCACGGGCCAAAACACGTATGTCCTGACCGGCCGAGTGATCGACGAATCGCCGGGTGGCTTGACGGTAACCTTGGGCGGAGAAGTTGACGGGTTCAGCGGTCGAACTGTAACGGTGGGCAGCGACGGAACGTTTTCGATCACCGCGGTGATTACCGATCCGAACGATCGAGGCGAGATTACGGCTCAGGTAACCGATTGGTGGGGCTTGACCTCCGATTTGGCGTGCTACTTGTTTTCCCACTAATTCACTCGAAACTTCTCGAATGCGAAAGGATCGATCATGAACGAATTCATGAACCAATCAACGGCTTCGGGCGAAAGCCTGAATCGACTGGCCGACCTCGCTCGCGGCGGCGATGACGAAGCCCGCGAGCGCGTTCAGGCTCGTCTCGAAGACCAGTTGCAGCCGATCGTCAGGCTGGCGTTGCGGAAGGGCGTCGGAATTCCGCGTGTGGTTGGCTGGGTGCGTCAAGCCCATGCCCGGCTCGCGGATGGACGGCGCACGGAGGCGCCGGAGCAATACGCGGCGGAGATTACCCGCATGCTCACCGCCACCTTGCTCGACGGTCCGTTGCGGCGTTCGCGTACACACGATACCGTTGTCGGAGTCTGACGCTCCGCAGCGCGAGCCGTGCGGCCTTGCCGTCGCGGTTCGCGCTGCGCGCCGCATTTTTCGCTATTTGGTTGCACTTCCCGGTGCGGTTGCTATCATCTCGACAACCCGAGACTTCTTCCTCTACCAGGAGTAACGCACCATGTCGATGTTCATCGGTGAAGCATTGGCCGGCGACGGCCCAGAAGTTGCCCACATTGATCTGCTGATCGGCGATAAGAATGGCCCGGTGGGCGTCGCGTTCGCGAATGCGCTCGCAAACCAGAAGGAGGGGCACTCGAACCTACTAGCGATCCTCGCCCCGAACTTGGTTTGCAAGCCGGCAACTGTTCTTATCACGAAAGTCACGATCAAAGGCGCTAAACAGGCCATCCAAATGTTCGGCCCGGCGCAGGACGCCGTGGCCCGAGCCGTTACCGATTGCGTGGCCGACGGCACTATTCCCGCTGCCGAAGCTGAGAATCTGGTCATCGTTTGCGGCGTGTTCATCGAATGGGACGCTAAGGACGACCAGAAGATTTACGACTACAACTACGAGGCCACCAAGCTATCAATCAAGCGGGCCATGAAGAGCGAACCGAAGATTCAGGAAATCATCGCCAAGAAGGACACGGTCAAACACCCGTTCTCACCGCGAAAGAGCTGAGTCAGAAAACCAGAAGTCAGAACTATTGGTCTGACTTCTGACTTCTGACCTCTGTCCTCTGGTTTCATGAGCGACAAACCCAAGATACTGATCTTGCTCGATACCGATCCGCAGCCGAGCGTGTTCGACCGCGTCGTGGCGGTGGACGCCGGCGCGGACCACCTTTTCGCGTACGGCGCCGTGAAGCCGGAACAGGTTCAGGCGCTCGTCCACGGCGCGATCTTTACTCGGCACCCGAAGAAGGAACTTCATCGCACGGCGATCTTTATCGGCGGCAGCGATGTTTCCGCCGGCGAAGCGATACTGGCCGAAGTGCAAAAGCACCTGATTCCGGATTGGGGCTTTCGGGTGTCGCTGATGCTCGATTCGAACGGTGCGAACACGACGGCCGCCGCCGCCGTTCGCACGGCAGCGCGGCATCTCGATCTGAAAGGCACGCCCGCGTTGGTGCTAGGCGGCACAGGGCCGGTTGGCCAACGTGTTGCCCGGCTTCTGGCCCGGCAGGGTGCAGAGGTCCGCGTCGGTTCGCGTCAGGCTGCCCGCGCTGAAACGGTCTGTCAGTCGATTCGCGAGAAAGTAAGTGGAGCACTGGTAGGCCCGGTCGGTACGGGCAATCCGGGCGAATTGGCCAAAGCCCTTGAGGGACGCGCGCTGGTGATTGCGGCTGGGGCGGCGAAGGCGGTGCTTCTACCCAAGTCCGCACGCATTGCATGCCCGACTCTCAAAGTGGCCATCGATCTGAACGCCGTGCCGCCGCTCGGAATTGAAGGACTCGATTTGGGCGACAAAGGCAAGGAACGCGACGGCGTGATTGGCTACGGCGCGATTGGCGTCGGTGAAACGAAGATGAAGATCCACAAAGCCGCCATCGCCAAACTGTTCGAACGCAACGACCAGATCATCGACGCCGAAGAGGCCTACGAACTCGCCACCCAGTTTTGACGGCCGGTTAGGAACTGCGCGAAAATAACTTGCCGCGACTGTCGTCTTTCGCTCCGAGAAAGGGCGTTCTTTCGCGGAGCGAGAGGCGACAATTATTTTCGCGCAGCGCCTTACTTCTGTTTCTTTTTCAGCGCTTCCTCGCGTAGTTTGGCAACCGTTTGTTCCACTCTCTTGGCCTGCGTTTCGGGCTTTTTCGCTTCGGTGATGAATCCGACATATTCCCGTTGGTGCGACGGTGCTAACCGGTCGAAGTATTCCTTCGCTACCGAGTCGTCTTTGATGGCCGCGAGCAGATTCGCCGGCACTCTGACCACGCGCGGCTTCGTGTCCCGATCGAGCACGACTTCCACGGTATCACCGATCTCGGCCCCGGCCGCCGTGCGAATATCGCCGTTGACCACGAGGTAGTGCGTCCCGTCGCCGGTGGGCATGAGCGAATTGCGAAAAGCCACTCCGTTGATGGTTCCCTTGACCGGCACGCGGCCGCGCGTACCGAACACGTCCTCGACGCGAAAAGGCACGGTCAGCGTGACCCACGACCCCTTTCCGCCCTCGCGCCGCAACATGGCCTGAAACGATTGCTTGGACACTTCCAGTCCTCCGTAACGCGGACGCTCCTGTCCGCGCTTGGCGCAATCCCGGACAAGAATGGATTACGTCAGAGAGAGAGTTCCGCTACAGACTAGTTCGCGCTCGCTCGAAAAGAATTTCAAGCAAAAGCGGGTGCAGACCGATTGGGTCGGCCAGGCGAAACTCGACGCTCGGGAAGCGATCCGTTAATCGCTGCCGCGCCGCAGCGAGATCGCGTTGGACGTGTATTCCCGAGGAAAGAAAGTGCGGCAACATGACGACAGTCTTGGCGCCTCGCTCCACACACGCGGCGGCGCCGGCGTCAATGTCCGGTTCGGCCAATTCCAAAAATGCGGCCAGGACGACGCCAAAAGGAGCGCGATTGGCCAGATTCGCGGCCAAAACACGCGTATCCCGATTAGCTTCCTCGTGGCGGCTGCCGTGGGCGATCAACAAAATGGCAGGTTGTTCGGACATGTCAGTAAGCCGAGTGTGGCTTTTTCCCGTCATGTTATGGAAGCGCCCGGCGGTTGCGATATGCTGAACAGCGATACGCGCGACGAATGGGACAGAGCATGATTGGCACGCAACTTGGCCGCTGGGTCATCGACCGCGAGCTGGGCAAGGGGGCGATGGGCAGCGTCTACTATGCCCACGCCGCCGATGCCCCGGCCGAGATTCGCGCCGTCAAGGTGCTGGCTCCAGACCTTGCTCGCGACCCGGTGGCTCGACAGCGCTTTCAGCGCGAATCCGACGTGCTCTGCAGTCTCGATCACCCGAACATCGTTCGCTTCGACGGAGCCGGTCTGCACGAAGAAATGCTCTATTACATCATGGAGTTCATCAATGGACCGGACTGCGAAACGCGCCTGCGCGAGATCGGCCGCTGGCCTTGGTCCGAAGTGTTGGACCTGGCGATTCAAACGACCCGCGGCTTGAAGTATGCCCACGACCAGGGAATTGTCCATCGCGACATGAAGCCGGCGAACTTGCTGCTCGCGACTTCCGGCGACGATGCATCCGCCAAGTTCCAGGTCAAGATCGCCGATTTCGGCGTCGCGAGAATGTTCTCGCAGGGCCAGTTGACCGGTTCGGGCCAGTTCATTGGCACCGCTCTTTACATGGCCCCGGAACAGGCCGCGGGCAAGCCGGCCACCAAGCGAAGCGATTTCTACTCGCTTGGTTGCGTAATGTACACGCTGCTCACGGGCCGCCCGCCGTTTAACGGCACTAGCATAGCCGAAATGGTCCACAAACATCAGTTCGTCCAGCCC
>JBGQCZ010000042.1:0-14439 GCA_041495645.1 Gemmataceae bacterium
CGTGTTCAGCATGATCTGGCACGCGGCGGTCGATCTATCGCACACCTGGCTATGGTTCGCCAGCGGGATTGTGCTCGGTGCGGCGATCTTGGCGTTGTTCGCGTTGTTCGAGAAACGCCGGCAGAGCGTCGTGCACGCGATCGATGAGTTGCGAACGTGGCGGTGAATGGGCGCCGCTGATGCAATACTCGTCATCGCGCATTCGCATACAGCATTCGTACAAGTCATGACGGACCGTGAACCACTGCCTTGAATCTCCCCCGATGGTCGCTATCGAAAAGGTGGGCAACTGACTCCTGATTCCTGACTCCTGACTCCTGACTCCTGGAAATCATGCCGCAAGGATATCTCTGCCTCGTTTTGCACGCCCACTTGCCCTTCGTGCGGCATCCCGAATACGACGATTTTCTCGAAGAGGATTGGCTCTACGAGGCCATCACCGAAACCTACATTCCGCTGCTGGACGCCTACGATGTGCTCGATCGCGACGGCGTGGATTGGCGGATGACCATGTCGGTCACGCCCACGCTCGCGGCCATGCTCGCCGATCCGCTGCTGCAGATGCGCTACGTCCGACACCTCGATAATCTGCTGCGGCTGTGCGAAAAGGAACTGCAGCGCACGCGCTTCCAGCCCGAATTCCACCGGCTGGCGCGAATGTATCACGAACGCTTCCTGCGCTGCCGGCACGTGTTCGTCAACCAATACCATCACAACCTGCTGACCGGCTTTCGGCGGTTCTTCGAAAGCGGCAAACTCGAGATCGTCACCTGCGGAGCGACGCACGGTTTCCTGCCGCTCATGAACCACAACGAGAAGGCGATGCGGGCGCAGATTGAAATCGGCGCCAGCGAATTCGAGCGGCACTTCGGCAAGCGCCCGCAAGGAATCTGGCTCGCCGAGTGCGCTTACGCCGAAGGCGTGGATGAGTTGTTGCGCGATTCCGGCATCCGCTATTTCTTCACCGACACACATGGCGTGTTGTTTGCCAGCCCTCGGCCGCGGTACGGCGTCTATGCGCCGATCATCTGCCCGAAGAGCGGCGTGGCCGTGTTTGCCCGGGACACCGAGTCCTCCAAGCAAGTGTGGAGTTCGGTGGAAGGCTATCCCGGCGACTATGAATACCGCGAGTTTTACCGCGACATCGGCTTCGATCTCGAAATGGACTATTTGAAGCCGCACCTGCATTCGATGGGCATTCGTACCAACCTCGGCATCAAGTATTACAAGATCACTGGCCGAACGGATGCGAAACACGCCTACGACCCGGACTCGGCCCGCGAAAAAGCCGCCAGCCACGCCGGCGATTTCATGTTCAACCGCGAGAAACAGGTCGAATGGCTGGCCCAGCAAATGCCCGGCCGCGCCCCGCTCATCCTCGCCCCCTACGACGCCGAACTGTTCGGCCACTGGTGGTACGAAGGGCCGATGTGGATCGAGTACCTGCTGCGCAAAATTCACTACGATCAAAACACGATCAAAACGATCACCGTCCCCGAATATTTGAAGCTCTATCCCACCAACCAGATTTGCCAGCCGCCGATGAGCAGTTGGGGACACAAGGGTTATTTCGAAGTCTGGCTCGAAGGCTCCAACGACTGGATCTATCGGCACCTGCACGAGATCGCCGACCGCATGGTGGAACTGGCCCGCGCCAATCCCAACCCGAATCCGCAGCGCCGCCGCGCCCTCAATCAAGCCGCCCGCGAACTGCTTCTCGCCCAGGCGTCCGATTGGGCCTTCATCATGAAGACCGGCACCATGGTCGAATACGCGGTCAAACGCACGATCACGCACGTCGTCAATTTCAATGCCTTATACGAGCAGATCAAAGGCGAGCGCATCGACGAACCGTGGCTCGCCGAAATCGAAAGCCGGCACAATTTGTTTCCGGGAATTGATTACCAGATTTATGCTTAAGGGCGACACGCTTTTTCTTGACTGTTTGAATTGCCGCTACGATACTTGACGTAGTCTCATCGCCAAACGGAAATAGCGATGCCTGAGAAACCCTCAACAAATGTATTTGCCAAGCTGAGCTTGTGGGCCGGCCTCGGGACACTTGGGCTTACCGCGCTCTACGTGGTCACGCGGATCGAATTGCTGCTTCCATTAACCACAATTGGATGTATCGCATCAATTGGAATGGCGGTAATCGGAGTCGCGGCAGTCGTCTTTTCAGAGTCTCACGGTGCGGTTCCAGCTTTAAGCGGAGGTTTGCTGGGCGCGATCTGTTTTTTCGCTGGCGTGCCTTTCGGCTGAACAATTCGTCAGGCGTCGCTTCGGATGAAGTCACAAAACGCCCTGAAAGAAATCGGTCTTGCCATTCACAACGACTACGATTCACGTGGTAAGTTGGTCGGTCCAATTCGCGACGGCAACGGAAAGCCCCTATTGAGTTGGCGCGTGGCGATATTGCCGTATCTCGAGTGCGACAACTTGTATCGCCAATTCCATCTCGATGAACCTTGGGATAGCCCTTACAACCTGACGTTGCTCGACCAGATGCCGTCGCAGTTCCGTTCGGTCGTTCACGCACCCCCACGGCCGTTTTGGACGTTCACGCGACTTGTCACCGGCCCCGGCACAGCGTTCGAACGCGATGGATTGAAATTCCCGGACATCGAAGGCGGCGTATCGCAGACGATTTTCGTGTTGGAAGCAGGCGAGGCAGTGCCATGGACAAAGCCGGAGGAGTGGGAATACGATCCCGCCATGCCGCTGCCGACTGTGGGCGGCGTGTTTGACCAAAATGGCTGGTTCGCACGCCGACGCGGCCAACACGACGGAACGAACGTCCTTTTCGGCGATGGTCGCGTCCAATTCCTGCCGCGAAGCATACCGGAAGCGACATGGCGGGCGTTGATCGAGCGCAACAACAACAAGAGAGTCGAGCTGCCCTAATGTCTCAGAGTCATCGATGTTTAGCCGCGAGGGAAGCGTGATTCGGGTTCGGGAGCGTGATTCCGGACTTGTGCAATGATTCCGGCTCGGGAAATGATTCCGCCGGAGGGTGGCAGGGTGGCAGTATCATACCGGAATCAATGAAGAGGGCTGAAATCACGTGAAACAACGGTGAATGCTGAATCTCACCCCTTCGCCAGGTACGGCAACACATACGGCCCCTTGGGAATCACCGCAACGCGGGCGGTCGGGCCATATTCCTTCAAGCTCTCGGCGACAGCGGTTTCCACCGTGGCGGCAGGTTCAACATGGCAGCGGCGTAGCACTTCGGCGCTCAGGCCGTCGCTTACAACTTTCACCTTGCAATGGGCCACCACCTTCGCGAATTCTTCCAGTTGCCATTGATCCATTACAAAATATTCGCCGCCCATAATTCGCTTCTTGAACTTGTCTAAATCCGGGTTGTCGGCCAAGAGTTGCTGAAACTCCGGGCTGCCAAGGCCTTCGCTCAAGCTGGCGGCCAACACAATCGTTCCGCCCTTCTTGACGATCGGCAGCGCCCCCGTCAGCCCTTTTACGGCCTGATACCAGGTGGTGTCGAGCGGATAGCCGGCGCCGCTTGTGACCACCACGTCGACCGGTTCCGCCACGGGCGTCTTCACGACCTGCTCGACGAAGCGCACGCCTTCTTCCCAGGCCTGGATCATATCCCCGGCGCCGACCCAACACACGCGACGCGATCCGTCCATGCAGACATTGACGATGAAATCGCAACCAGCCATCAAGGCGATGCGCGTGTTCTCTTCGTGGACCGGATTCCCTTTCACGATCCCGCTATCAGCGTTCGGATGTTCCAGGAACTTCGGCCCGTGCCAAACCTTCACGGTCTCGAGCGCGGCAATGCCCGGACAAATGACTTTGCGGCCGCCCGAATAGCCGGCCATCAGGTGCGGCTCGATCAGGCCGGTGGTGATCTTCAGATCGGCGCGAAGGTAGCGCGAATCGATCCACGCCGGCACGCCGTTCGGCGTGGTGCCCAGATAGGTATGTTCTTCCACGATCTTGCCGTGATGATTCTCGCAGCGATAGTTCCTGGCAATCTCCCGGCCAACCAGTTCTTCGAGTTCGGCGCCATCGTTGGGCCGATGCAGGCCGGTCGCGATGAGGATGGTGATGTCCTTGCGCGCTATTCCGGCGGCTTCGATCGTACGCAACAACGGCGGAAGAATCAGCGTATTGGGCACCGGCCGAGTGATGTCGCAAACCAGAATACAGGCGTCTCTTCGGCCGCGAGTAATCTCGGCGAGCGGCTTCGTGCCGATCGGATTCCGAATCGCCGCCTCAATTGCGGCGCGGGGATCGGGCAGTGGCGCTGCAGCGCGAATTGCCAGAGGGCCGACAAGTCGTTCGTCGGGCAAATTGACGCTGAGGCCAGTGCGGCCGTAATCGAGGGTAATCTGCATGGAATCGGCCCACGGCGGTTGCTTCGGCTTGTCTCTTGGTAATGGTAACTATAATACTAATCGCTTGCGACATCGAATCACCGGTGACGATTACGGACCCAAAACCATGTCGATCGACAAGAGCTTGAAGCGAAAAAACCAGCTGGCCCGCGCCCGCAGCGTGCTGACGCGCGGCGAGCGGATCAAGACCTTGAAAGACCAGGAAAAATGGGTTGACGGCCGCAGCCCATTCGGACTGCCGAAAGTCCGCGTGATCAAGCACGTGGTGAAGAAGGCCAAGAAGGAAAAGGTTGCGGAAGCCGTGCCGGGCGCGGAAGGCGCGACCCCAGTCGCCGGCGCAGCTGCACCTGCGGCAGGCGCCGAGAAGAAAGCACCAGGCGGCGACAAGAAAGCGGCGGGCGGCGACAAGAAATAAGTTGGGGGTAGGCCCTCGGTCGCAACGCCAACGAATGCAATCACGACGCGGTTGTGGTATCATGGGAAAACCCATTGGCCACACCGCGTCTTTTTTGTTCCGAGGCACTTCATGTCAATTCTGGCCGTCTGCCCGTTCTGCAAGCAAGGAAGGGTCCGCGCGCCTGTCACCGCCGTTGGATTGAGCGCTACATGTCCCAGTTGTCAAAACTTCTTCACGATTGTCGAGTCGAAAGAGTCCGGCTCGACGAACAAGTCAGCCAAACAATCCGTGGCGATCGCCGCTAAGCCAGCCGTCGCAGCGCCGGCAAAAACTGTCTCCGATCAAACGCCGCTGCCGACGGGGATCACCGCGGAAGAGCCGATTGGCATCGTCATGTCGCCGGCTCCGCTGCCCGCCAAGCCGGAGCCCGCACCGATCACCATCACCGTTTCGACGTTTTCACCGCCCGAACCGGATGACGAATCGATGTTTTCGTTGGCGATGATTTCGTTGATCGTGGCGGGCGTCGCCCTATTCGCGTCGCAGATCACCCGCTATGGCCGCTACGCCACAGTCGCGCTGGCGATGGTGGGCGTGTTGCTGGGCGTCTTGGCGCTGATGTCTACCGGACGACGCCGGCTGTGGCCGCTCTTGGCCTCTGGCGCAAACGTTCTTGCGATTCTCTTGGTGATGATTCTGCCCGGCTGGCTGGCACTGGATTCGTGGTGGCCGCCGAAGACCACGGACGATGTCGGGGTGACCAAACAGCGGCCGTTCAACGGCAGCGCCGCGGAAACCCTCGAACGTGGTTGGCTCGACGTGAGCAAAGGCGTCTGGCAACGAGATGACGTGCTCGTCAAGATCTCCGCGGTTTGGGTCGGCAAGGTCGAGATGATCGGGCCGAAGGACAAGCGCGAGTATTCCAAAGACAAAGTGCTGGTGATCGGGGTCCAACTCTCCAATGTCGGACCACAGCGACGAATCGAGTACCGCAGTTGGCAAAAGGCTCCGCCACCGGAGGGTGCGCTGCCGTTGATCACCGACTCCACCCAAAAGTCGTTGGGCGCAAAAAAGTTTCCCGAGGGTTGGGCAGTGCCGTTGCACGCTCGAGACGGCGCAATGTTGCCGGGTTGGAAACACGACGACTGGCTCATTTTCGAGGCGCCGGACCCGAAGACCGAATACATTCGATTAGAGCTTCCCGTTTGGGCGTTCGGTGGAACCGGCGAGCCGGTTCGCCTTCAAGTCCCCGCATCGCTGATCGGCGTAAGATGAATGAGCAAGCCCGCGGATGAGCCGCGGGCTTTATTGGTCTTGAACCTGATCAAGCAAATCAACCCACGTACAAGCCGGAACGGGAACTCGGATCGCCAGCCAGGAATCCGGCTAATACACTGGTGCCGCTGCCATTTCGCATACGCACCGCATTGCCCGCCGGACCTTCCGCGGTGATGATTTCGGCCTTTCCGTCGCCCGTTACATCGCGAACGGCGACGCGCACGCCGCCCGTGAAACCGGGATCATTGTTGAAACTGGCCAGCAACGAGAGGTTGGTCCCGCTAAACGCCTTGACATGGGACATGGCGCCGGCGTCCGCCCCAGTGACTATGTCGGCATGTCCGTCGCCGTTGACATCGCCGGCCGCCACGAATGCGCCGCCCAGCCAACCCACATCGTAGGCATAGAAGCTTGAAAGCAGCCCGCCGTTCGCGCCACTAAACGCTTTCACGATCGACGACATGCCAGCGCCAGGTGAGGTGATAATGTCGGCCTTCCCGTCGCCATTTGTGTCGCCGACCGCGACTCTTACTCCGCCGCGAAACGCACTGGTGTAGGCATAGAAGCCACGAATCGCGCCCAGCGTTCTGCCGTCGAATACGCGAACGTACGGCACGCCGCCGGCGTCCGCACCCGTGACAATGTCCGCCCGGCCATCGCCATTTACGTCACCCACTGCGACATTGACGCCGCCCATCCAATAGGCTGAATACGCATAGAAATTCTTTAACAGATTGCCGGTCGTGCCATCGTACACTTTGACCAATGGCGAGATTCCCGGACCCGGCGCGACCACCACGTCTTGTTTCCCATCACCCGTCATGTCGGCCACGGCCACGCGAACGCCGCCCCGAAAAGCGCTGCCATACGCTTGAATCTGAAACCTCTGATTGCCAGTGGCCATGTCGTAAACCGTAACAGTCCCGATCGCACCGGACCCAGTGCCGACCGCATAGATTTGACCGGCCCGCGTCGGTCCAGCCCCGAATCCCTGAGTAACGACGACAGGATTGCTTACCGGCGGCGAAACAGTGGCCGGTGGAGTCGTGACACTTGGCGGAGGACTGCTACTCTTCGGCAGCGTGCTCCCGTTTGAAGGTGGCAAGTTGCCGCTCGCTAGGCGCGAGTTTCCACCGGTTGTCAAAGTGCTTCCTCCAGTTGCCGATGTCGTATTGCCGCCTGCCGTTACGGTGACACTGCTCGATGGCGGAATGTTGCTGCTCGGCGGTGGCACATTGCCGTTTGGTTGAGTCGTTGTCATGCCGCCGTTCGTCACGGATGCCGGTGCCGCTGGGTTGCTGGCGGTAGGCGTTCCGAAGTCTTGCGAGAAGTATGGAATGCCCTCCCGAGTATAGGCAACGCTGACCCCAATTTGCGTGAACGACGCGTTGAGCAAGTTGGCCCGATGGCCGGGCGAGTTGATCCATGCCTGCACGACCGCATCGGCACTGCCGTAGCCGTAAGCGATGTTCTCGCCGATCGAGGTCCAGTCGTAGCCGACGTAGTCAGCCCGACTTGTAAGAGTGACCTCGGGCGCGCCATAAAGTGTGTGCGACATCGCAGCGTTGAAGCCCACCACCGGAACCATGCTCACCATGTTCTTCGCTTGCAGATCGGCCAAAGCCGCCAGTTGCCCGCTGAGTTGCAAGGGCGCCAAACCGTTGGCCGCCCGGAATTCGTTCGTAAGCCGCACGACATCTTGAGCAATCGCCGTTGCCGACATCGAGACATTCAGCGTGCCTTGCGAAACCTGATCGCCCGTCTGGCCCGTAACCATATTCGTGCCAAGACCACCGTACAGCACGTCGGCGCCCAATCCTCCGGTGATCGTGTCGTTCCCGCTTCCGCCGTAGATTGTCGCGCTGCCGCCGCCCGCCGTGATCCGGTCGTTTCCGGAATTCCCGAACACCCAGGCCGTCGCTGTGACCGATTGATCGATCGTCACCACGTCGTCGGCCGCGCCGGCTTCGATCGAGATCAACTTCACTTGGCTGGCGTTGAACGTGTTCGTGACGCCTGAAACATTGATTACGCCGTTCGATTGACTGACTTGGATATTGTCGGCTCCGGAGGAGCCTAAGACATTGAGTACGCCGCCGGTGAGGGTGGCGGTCGTGGGAACAGTGCGGTCTTCCAAATGCTCAAACAACAAGCGGGCGCGAACGCCGCTCTTCCTGGAGCGCATGGCGATTCCTCGGGCGGAGGACGGGGGATCCTCGGCCCCTGTTGCTCAGGGGTGAATGGACGACTCAACGGGCCAAGGGCGCGAGCGATTTGGGCTTGGGCAATATGGGCGCGAGCGACTGCGATCTGGGCGGATCGATTTGGGCAACGCCCAAACCTAGAACGCATAATCGGCATGTCAAACATAATCGGTGTCATTGCTACAACCCCAACCCTGCCAATCTCCCGTTTACGTTTCGCGCTTGCTCGCCAACACGAGACAACTACTTCGCCCGCTGGCTCAACAAAAAGCCCATCAGGTCGATAAATTCTCTCGCCGGGATCACTTCGGCCCAGTTCGCGGGCATCGGTGATAGCGGCGAAATGGTACGCTCGTCGATTTGCTTCTTCTCAATGCGAATTTCCTTGCCCTGGTTGTCGGCCATCACGACGACTTCGCCTTCCTCGCGCAGAACCAGTCCTTGCAGATCGCGGCCGTCTTTCAACGACAGTCGCGTCGCTCGAAACGCGGGATCGACATTTCGGTTTGGATCGAGAATGTCTTCGAGCAAGCGTTCGGCGCTGCGAGCGCCGATTCCATCTAACTGTGGTCCGACCTTGGCCCCCTGCCCCGCAAGTTGATGGCAGGCCGCACAGTGCTTGGCATAGACCTTTTTGCCGGCTTCCAGATCGGGCTTCGCTTCCGCGAGCGACTTGGCCCGGTCGCGGATCAATTGCGCGATCTTGTCATCGAGGGCGGGCAACCCGGCCGTTAGCTTCGTCAACCGCTGGTCGAGATTCCGCAGCCGATGCTGCCGCAATTGATTTTGCACCGCCCGATCGAGCAGCAATTGCGGCGACGCTTTCCCGGCAGTCACCGCCGCGAGCAGTTCCTCGCCGCCTTGCGGCGTGGCTGACAGCCCCGCTGCGATTCCGGTAGCGAGATCCGCCGAAACATGTGCAAACGCCTGGATCAATTCGGCTCGCGACTCCGGTCGATTCAAGGTGCCGAGGGTCCGCGCCGCACTCGAACGCAACCCCGCAGACGCCGACCGGTCGCGGAGGATCAATCCGAGCAAGCCGATGTGTTTATCGGGAGCGATCGCCACCAACGCGGTCAGCGCCGCGGCTTGCACATCTTCAGGTTGTTTCGCATCGCGGGCGATCTTCAGCAATGTGTCCTGCTTCGCTTCGAGCTTGAGCGAACCGGCGATTTCGGTCCCGGCCTTCTTCAATTCCCGGTCCGCCGAGACCAGCAGCGAATCGCACAGCTTTACGGCCCATTCGACGGCCGGCTTCGGCAACGCCGCGCCGCGCGACTGTATGCCGCGTTGCGTCGCACGAAACCGCTCCAATTGACCCACCAGATTCCTCGGATTCACGTGTGACTTCTTGATCATCTCGGCCACGGCGCTATCGCTGCCGTTGCGGGCGATGAACTCCGCATCCCGTACCGTCACAATTGTTGGACGCAAAGTCAGCAAGAATTCCGCCGCTTCCGGGCTCGGAGCGCCATACATGGCTTCGACTAGCTGATTGCTGTAGCCCGGAAAATCGCTCGCCTTCAACTTCCAATACAGCCCGGCCTTGACGTGATCCCGCACCGCCATTCGCGCCACCTGCGCGAGGTGTTCATCCTTTTCCCTGATCTCCAGGTCCATCAGCACCGGCACGGCGGACTTCGCATCCGGGTGCCGGCCCAATGCCTCGACGGCACAACGCCGGAGCAACATATCAGGGTGCTTTAAGGCTTTGATCAACCAATCACGCTGCTTATCGGTGATCTTCTCACGCTCGGCCATCACACGCGCGACGTGCACTTTACCGTCCCAACTCCTTTCAAGGGCTTGTGGAATCTCTAACAGCTTGTCGTCCAGCGCTCCGATTCGCTGCAACACCCACAGCGCGTGCACCCGTTGTGACTCGGACTCCGACAGAAGCAATCTAACCGCCGCGTCCTTGGCCACAGCCCCGCGGCTGGCCATCTCGTTCATCGCCTGCATTCGCACCGTGATGTTGGCATGTCCCAGCAGTTCGCTCAACTTCTCGACGCTTTCCTTGCGCAAATCGTCATACGGTCGCTTCGGTGGTGGGACGTTGTCTTTGGCGCCTTTGTAAACGATCCGCCAGATTCGCCCGCTGGTGCGATCGCGGCCGGCATGATTCAAGGGCACCTCGTAGTGGCCGATGATCTTGTTGTAAAAGTCCGAAACGTAGATCGCGCCGTCCGGGCCGAGCTTGAGGTCATTGGGCCGGAACCACGGATCGTCGCTGGTCAGGAACTTCTGAAACACCGCCTTGGGCGACGAACCGTTGCGCTCGATCTTGTATGAATTGACGCGATTGAGGACGACGTCGCCCAGAAACATCTGTCCGCGATACTCGGCCGGAAACTGATCCGCATCGTAGTAAACCAACCCGCACAGGGCCGTCGAATGCTGCTGGCCGAAGTCGATCATGTGCGGAGCGAAGCCGAGGCCATCGTCCTGCTTGCCGAAACTCTGATAAAAACCGCCCCGCAACAGTTGCGTGATCGGCATGCTGTGGCAATCGGCGGAATAGAGATTACCTAGCGGATCCCAGGCCAGGCCGAACGGGTTCACCTGCCCTCTCGTGAACGCTTCGCAATGCGAGCCGTCGAGCTTGATGCGAAATGTGTTGCCCGAGTTCATGAACAATTCCTGGCCGTCCTTGCCCTTGATCGTCGAGTTGTTCAGGTAGCCGTGGCAAGCGTACATCCAGCCGTCGAAGCCGATGGTGAAGCTGTTGACGTTGCCGTGCGTGTCCGCGTGGCCGAACGGTCCAAACAGCACTTCGGTCTTGTCGGCTTTGCCGTCGCCGTCCGTATCGCTCAGCCGCAAGACATTCGGAAGGCTCCAGACAATGCAACCGTTCTGGTACGGCAGGATTCCGATCGGAATGTTGAGCCCCTCGGCAAAGGTCGTGATCTTGCGGGCCTTGCCGGCCGGCCCGAAGTCGTCGAGGATCATGACTCGGTCTCGGCCGGGCTTGCCGACGGGCACGGGAAACGGATACTCGACGCTATCGGTCAGCCAAAGCCGGCCGCGTTCGTCGAAGCACATATTCATCGGTTTGTGAATGTCCGGCTCGGACGCGACCAGTTGCAACTCAAATCCCGGCGGCAGGTGAATCTTGGCCTTCTCTTGCTCGGGAGTGAGGTGCGGGGTACTCGCGACATGCGGCGGTTGCGGCGCCTCGCCCAGCCCCTGCGTCACGGCCAGTCCGAGAATAATGAAGCTCCAAACGGCAACATGACGCATGAGAGGCTCCGGCGGGCGGGAATGGGACAAAGGCGTGTTGACGCTCATCATAACGACGCGACCCGCGCGGGCAACCGCCCGCCACCCAAAACCGCCTCGCCCCACCGCAAAACCGTGCAAATCGCGCTTTTTGGCCCGCGCGCCGATTTCGATGTTGGCGCGTAACTCGTTGACGCCCAGCAATTTGACTCCCCCCCGACGGCACATCAAAAATTTTGCACGCTTTGCGCTGGTGGTGGTTGTCAAGCCGGCGATTGGGCGGTGAGCGGGGTGAGCGCCGCGGACCCCACAACGAACCGAGCCGCTCAACAGAATCGCAATTGATTTGAGCATGATTGGTCCCCTCCAGAAATGCGCGCACCGGAAGTGCCGAGTCAGCCGACGTCCAACGCCTAAGTGTACATTAGTTTACAATCAGATTCAAGCATAGTTTGTTTAGCCGTGCGGGTTGCGGTAGCGGCGTCAGCGTTTCGTGGCAAAGGCTTCGCGCGGTCGCTCAGTCAGTTGGGATGCTGCGGCCGTTGATTTGCATGGGTTCCGAAGACGCGGTCCCAAATTCGGGTGACGACGCCGAAGTTGTGTCGAGGCGTCTCGCCATGATGCAGAGCATGCGAATTCGGACTCATCCAGAAGATGACCCGGGGCCGCTCGTGCGACAGCTTGTGAACCGCCGCCAGCATGAAGACGTAGGCCAGGCTGCCGAGAAGAAAGGCCAGGCCGGCCGCCGTGCTATGCAGAAATCCGAGCCAACAAATCGGCACGATGCCCGGCAGGAAATCGCGAAAGTCGCCCCAAAGCGTGTCGGCCCGGTTGGACTTGTGATGCATTCGGTGCCGGCGGGTAATGCGCGACAGACGCCGCGAATGCAACACAAACCGATGTAAGAAATACTCGACCAGCGAGCTAACTGGGAACGCGACAACAAACGCGACGGCAACGGCTCGCAGAACGGGCGTATCCACGTGCGCCTCCTTGTCTGGAGATCGAAGCAACCGAGGCTCCACGCGTTGATATGCCGCGAAGATTTGGAATCTTACTCGGGCCAAGCGCCGATCTGCCAATTGCCTTGTGGCCGCTCCCGAGGCCGCGTAAGATGCCGGAGCAAATTGTTCAGGTTTTCGATGGTCACTCTTGAAACCGATCGTCTGACCCTGCGCATGCTCCGCGAGTCGGACTTCGAGGCCTATGCGGAGATGTGCGCCGACCCCGAGGTCATGCGCTACATCGGCGACGGCCAACCGTTGGCTCGGCCCATGGCGTGGCGCAACCTGGCGCAGATGGTCGGACACTGGTCGCTGCGCGGCTATGGCCTGTGGGCCGCGGAGGAGCGGTCTTCAGGCGTCCTGGCTGGGCGCATCGGCTTCTGGAATCCCGACGGCTGGCCCGGCTTCGAACTCGGCTGGATGCTGCGCCGCTCCTTCTGGTGCCGCGGATATGCCACCGAAGGAGCGCGGGCCGCCCTGCAGTTTGCCTTCACCGAGCTAAAGCAACCGCACGTCATCAGCCTGATCCACCCGGAAAACGCCGCGTCGATTCGGGTCGCCCAACGGTTGGGAGAGCGCCTGCTTGGTCCAACCGAAGTGCTGGGAAAGCCCGCGTCGGTTTATCGAATTGCGCGAGAGGAATGGGAAGCAACGAACGACGCGCTACGCCCGGTTGGCGCCGACATGAAGTAGAGCGGAATCTATTCCGCTCGGCCTTTTGCGTTGTGGCCGTTTCTGACGCCGCGTAAAATGCCGAAGAACTCTGTTCGATCGCAAGTCGGCGGACTCAGGCTTCAAAGAAGAGCGATTTCAGGAGATGTCCCTGGTCTACCTGAGGCGATGCGGTCATGGACTGGGACCGATCACACGACTGGATACTCCTACGCCGTTTTCACGACCGCGCTATGATTTCCGTTGCTTTCGAGCGCGGACAGCCTTCAGTCGGTGAATTGATCGCGTTGAGAAAGTGCTTGCCTCAGTTCCGCGACATGTCGCCTGCTGCTCTCCGTGATTCAGCTGGTTCCTCCGGCCGACTCGATCTTGGCGAATTCGATGGCATTTTGGTCCGACCGTTGGTAGAGAAACTTGAGCGCGAGGGTTTGGCCGTCGCTGTTCGAAAGACGTCGTTCATCAGTTACCTCCCTCTTGATCGCACCACCAATTCGGCGATGATTGTGGAAGATGCCGGGGAAGCAAAGGAGCTGGCGGAGCGCATGATTGAGGCTGGTATTCCGATACAGGACATCGTGGAATAGGCGTCGATCCCAGCCCGAAGGTCATCAACAAGAGGCAAACTGTGGCGACCAAAGACCTGGACAAGATCAGGGACGAGATGCGTCAATTCGTCAAAGAGAAGGTTGCGGCCGGCTTCCATACTTCGGCCTCAATCATCGATTGGGCGGTGGATAACCATTGCGATGATGCCGAGCGGGAAGTCTTGCGTCCGATCACCGAAGCATTGACCAGAGAGGCTGTCGCGGCACACGTGCTGGATCAGGCGACTTGGCCTGCGCTCACCGACTGCGATCGCCTTGATGATGGATTCGCGGCTCTGAATGACAGCGGCATAGTTTGCCGGCAGAACTTCAGTTGCTGCACAAACTGTGGGATCTCAGAGATCAAGTACGAAACGGCAGCAGAGCGCGAAGAGGGCCGGAATGTTCGCGGTTATGCCTTCTATCACATGCAAGATACCGAACGCGCCATGGCTGGTGGCAGACTATACGTGCATTTTGACGCGGTCGAGGAGAGCGAAGAAGCCGGTGTAGGGATCGGCAAAGAGATTTATGACGCTTTGGAGCGCCACGGTTTGGCCGCTTCCTGGAACGGTCAATTGAGTGAATGTGTCGGGATTCTGTTGGATTGGAAGCGCCGTCGACCGATTTTTGTTACAACGAATTGAATCATCACTGACTCGAAGCCGCTCGCCCTACATTCCTTACCGCGTAGCGGTTACAGATTCGCAGCCC
>JBGQCZ010000043.1:0-14351 GCA_041495645.1 Gemmataceae bacterium
AGGCGCCCTGCGTGGCCGGGGCTGAGTCTTCGAAGCCCCGGTGCGAGTCAGAGTCCAAACCGGGGCTTCGAAGACTCAGCCCCGGCCACGCAACAGTCAATTCAGCACGGTTGAGCCTCTAGGGGCTTATGAGAGGCGTACCCCCTGTCCCTTAGTCCGCAATCAAATGTTTCTATCGGAGACATGGCAAGCGTCGAGTTGCGCATGGACTGTCAATTGAACGTTGTGAGAGCGTTTAGCCGGAACGCGTCCCATTGCGGAACCAAGGGGCGGGTTCGATTCAGGAGGTTCCGGAACCAGGAGCGATAAACATGACAAACCTCATCCCATGGCGAGACTCACACCTAGTGGAGGAAGCCCGAAGAGAATTCGACGACGTTTGTCGACGGGTCTTTGGCCCGTTGACCGACAATGGCAACGGCAACCGCAAGATGACCTGGAGCCCGCACATCGATATGTCGGAAAGCGACAAGTCGATCATCGTCAAGGCTGATGTGCCTGGCGTCGACCCCAAAGACATCGATGTCACCGTGCAGAATGGCGTTCTGACGCTCACAGGTGAAAAGAAGGAAGAGCGCGAGGAGAAGCAGAAAAACTATCAACGGACGGAGCGATTCTTCGGACAGTTCTATCGGGCAATTGCGTTGCCCACGGGGGTTGACGAGAACAACGTTGCTGCGACTACGTCAAAGGGCGTTATCACGATCACCATTCCGAAGAAGCCCGATGCTCAACCCAAGAAGGTGACCATCAAAGCGGCTGAATGACTTGCGAAGCCGTGCCTCGGAGTGGCCATGGAGGGCCGCCCCGCTAGGCTGCGAGATTTGATTTGCCGAACAATCAGGCAAGGCTAACCGGGAGACTTTGCGATGGAAGCCGTTCCGCACAAATTGGCAAGAAAGCAATTGGAGTTGCATGAAAAGCGCAAAGAACTGCATGGAAAACAGCGGAAGCTCCACGAGCGGCTGTCGGAGGTCTGCGAGGATTTCCTTTTGGAGGACTTGACGAAAGACCACAAGCGATCGGCTCTCGTCAGGGAATTGCAATACGCGCTTGACTATTACCGAGAATCATCGAGTTGGGAAGGCGTGGAGTGATTCGTTCCGAGGGCGAACGCGACTCAGTCGGCGCGAGTAGCGATGAATGGATTCAGCCGGCCGGCGCCGTCAGTGGGACCTCCTGCTCGGTGCGCTCCATTGAGACCGGAAGGAGATCAAATGGAATCCGGTTCGCGTAGCCCCTCGATGCTCATTTCCGGCGACGCCAACCTTGCGCTCGCGGAGAATCTGGCACGCGAACTGAAAGCAACGCTGGAAGTTGCGGAGATTGGGGCGTTCGCCGACGGCGAAACGCGAGTGCACATAAGTGCGGACGTGCGCAGAGCGACAGTATTCATCATTCAATCCACCTGCCCGCCGGTGAACGACCACGTGATGGTGCTAGCCCTGCTTACGGATGCCGCTCGGGCAGCGGGCGCCGCACGGATCGTCGGGATTGTGCCATATTTCGGTTACGCGCGACAGGAACAGCGCAGCCGCCGCGGGGATGCGCGATCAGCCCAAGTAGTCAGCCGATTGCTTGATGATGTGGGACTCGACCACGTGGTTACGCTCGACCTGCATGCGCCGGCTCTGGAAAGCGCGCTGCCGATGTCGGCGACCTTGCTCTCCGCGGACGAGGTGTTCCTACCCGTCGTAAGAAGCTGGAAGATCTCGGACCTGACGATCGTGTCGCCAGACGCCGGGGGGCTGAAACGGGCGCAAAGGTACGCTCTGGCTTTGAACGCTCCACTTGCGGTCGTCGCCAAAGACCGGCCGCAACCGGACGTCGCATCTCCGCGGCAGGTCCTGGGTGCCGTCAAGGGGCGAGCCTGCCTCGTAGTCGACGACATGGCCAGCACCGGCCGCACGTTGGCCGGCGCCGCCGAGGCCCTGCGGCGAGCCGGGGCAAGTGAAGTTCACGCGATTTTCACACATGCCGTAATGGCCCCCGGAGCGGTTGACCGTCTCCGGGCCGTGGGATTTGGCAAAGTGTTGACTACCGACAGCGTTCCGGTTGCTGCGTTGCCGTGGCTGGAGGTCGTGTCGATCGCTCCGTTGCTGGCTCGGACCGTGTGCAGTTTGTTGGGCGTCCGAGGTGACGCGGACCGATGATGAGTGGTGGCTCATTTTACCCTGAACCCAACATTCGGATAAACGTGGGAGTTTCATGAGGGAAGGTCCGATCTGCGAGCGAGAGATACGTCATGAGCGCAAATACAAAGCATGTGGAACGCGAAGCGATCATCCCGTCGGGCAGCCGGAAGCTCAGCGGGATTTTGACAGTGCCGCACGGTGCCAAAGGCGTGGTGGCTTTTGCCCACGGTAGCGGGAGCGGGCGATTCAGCCCACGCAACCAGTTCGTGGCCCGCGTGCTGCAAGAGGCCGGTTTGGCCACGCTGTTGCTCGACCTATTGGAAGAGGAAGAAGCCGACGACCGCGAAAAGGTCTTTGACATCGACCTGTTGGCGGAACGCCTGCAAAGTTCCGCCGATTGGTTGCGACAGGAGCGCGATACGGGCGCACTGCCTCTCGGCTATTTCGGAGCCAGCACGGGTGCGGGGGCTGCACTTGTTGCGGCCGCGCGTCAACCCGCCGGGGTCAGAGCCGTGGTTTCTCGCGGCGGTCGGCCGGATCTGGCTCGCGAATACCTCCCCAAAGTCCAGGCGCCGACCTTGTTGATCGTTGGCGGAAACGACGATGTCGTGATCGAGTTGAACGAGCAAGCCCTTCGTCAGCTTCGTTGCCAAAAAGAGTTGATTATTGTCCCCGGCGCGACCCATCTGTTCGAAGAGCCAGGCACGCTGGAAGAGGCTGCCCGCTTGGCGAAGGATTGGTTCGTTCGACACCTCACATAGACGCTGCATCCCAGTTCGTAGCATCGTTGAATTTCGCGCGGATCGTCCGTGGTCGTGAGCATGATGACGGGCAACGGCCGCGTGGCAAATGATTTCGTTGCGGCAGACATTGCGGCACCCCACGCGAAGGAATAGACATTCTCGTGCACCCGTAGGCGCATAATCGCACATTCATGTGCGTATCTGACCTAGCAGATTGGCTAAGTTTCCATTGATGCGTCACACTGGTTCGGCGCATTCAGGAGCAGCACGAACTGCTTGAATCTCCTGGCGCAGCACATGCACCACACAGTTCTCGGAGCCGAATGGGTTGGCGACGCGGTCGAGACAGTTCGGATCGTCGCGCCACGCGCCATCGACCAAAAAACGATATTCATGCCGTCCCGGCGCCAAGGGAATGGTAGCGGTCCATGTGCCCTGGTGGCCGCGTTTCATTGCATGAGATTGCGTTTCCCAGTCGCAAAATGTACCTGTGACCAGGACGGCATTGGCACTGGGAGCCGTCAAGGCAAATGTCACACCGGCCTTTCTTCCGCTCTTGGGCTTCAACGACGCAGTTCTGTTTGCCATTGGTTTGCTCCGCTCGGGATTCAGATCGCACTGATGGAAGAAGTGCATACCACATGCCGAAATGCAAAAACTCGTCGCAGGCAATCAACGATTGACACCAACGTTCAACCAGGTTCGTGGAATCTGCACTCGGTCAGCCTGCCAATGACCAGGGTCTGATGTTTGCGGCACACCGCTTGCAACGCTTCTTCCCAAGTAGATTGCGGCCTGCAGAACCCAATTTTTGGAGGACCCACCATGTTAGCCATTCGCACGATTCTGCACCCTACGGATTTTTCTCCTCAAGCCGAGACGGCTTTTGAGCTGGCATGTGCGTTGGCGCGCGACTACGACGCTCGCCTTGTCGTTTTGCACGTCCGGGTACCGCCGCCGGTGATCTATGGCGACGGAATGATGCCGCTTCCCGCTCCGGACAGTCATGAGACGCTACGGCAAAGGTTGGAGAATCTGCGCGCTGTCGATCCGTCCGTCAAGCTGGAACGCCGTTTTGTGGACGGACCTGCGGTCGACGAGATAGTTCGCGAAGCAAAGGAAACGCGGTGCGACTTAATCGTAATGGGTACGCATGGCTGGACCGGGTTGAGTCGTCTGTTCATGGGGAGCGTAGCTGAAGGAGTATTACGGCGAGCGCCATGCCCGGTGCTGACCGTCAAAACTCCCCGGCAAACTGACAAAACGGTATCTTCGTCACCGACAAAGCCTGCGTCTTCGACTGAGGCGGCCAAGACATAGCAGGTCGTTGGCGGATTCAAGATTCGGGTTTTCCTGGACATCAAAAAGGGGAGCCAGATCCGCTGGCGCGCTAATTCGCGCTGCGTCTTCACGGGAACCAACGAAAAGGTTCCGACTAGGCGTGACCGTGCCTCCCGACGAGCGTCACGGTGCTGGCCTGCGGACCCTTCTCGCCCGCCTCCTCGACGAAGCTGACTTCGCTGCCGATCTCCAGGCGGTCGAAGGCATCGTGCAGAACACTGTTGCGATGGAAGTAGATCTCTCGGTCGTCCGGGGTCTCGATGAAGCCGTAACCTTCATGCGGGAACAGCTTGCTCACCTTCGCATGTGCGGCAACAGCGCCGGACTTTACGGCGCCGCTTTGCCGGCGAACGAAGTCCTCCAATTGCCGTCGGGCCGAATCAAAGGCGTCGCGAATCGCTATGTTTATGTCCTTGTACTCAGTGTGCTGAGGTGACTCGCGGTTGACCACGATTTCACCTCCGGGCACTGTCACATCGATGCGCACCAAGTATTGGTTGCCGCGGAGGTGGTGCTGGTGCGGGGCCTCGACCACCACCCGGCAACTCATGATGCGCTCGGCAAACTTATCCAGCCTCTCAGCTTTCTCGCGGACCTTTTCCTCGATGGCCGCGGAGTGTTCCGTGTTGCGAAAGCTGATTTGCAAGGGTAACTTCACGGTCGGTCCCTCCTTGTTTGCGTCATTAATGCGGTGTTTCCGGGATTATCTTTCAATGTCCGCCAAGGTTTCAGTCTTGGATTGATGCGCCGGTCTGCCGGCTGCCTCAGTTTCTTGATTCGATTCGGGCACAAACTGGCGCATCAATTCTAATGCCTGCTCATCCTCGACCGGGCTGAAGTCCTCGTAGAACTGCCCGATGGCCCAAAAATTCTCCGGGCTAAGCAGGCAGACGACGTCATCGCACCAGCGCCGGATTTCTGCAAGGCGGTTGGGCGATGCCACGGGAACGGCGACGATCACCTCATGCGGATTCTGCGACTTGACGACTCGAAGCGCCGCCATCATCGTCGAGCCGGTCGCGATACCATCGTCAGTCAAGATCACCGAACGGCCCGTGACGGAAGCTGCCGGCCGAATGCCGCGAAACAGCTTCTTGCGTCGGGCAATCTCGGCAATCTGGTGCCGGCATTCCTCAGCCATGTACACTTCCGGCAAGTCCAAAAGGCGCTCCGCGGAGCGATCGAGATACACCTGGCCGTCCTCCGAGACGGCCCCAACTGCCAGTTCGGGTTGCATCGGCGCGCGGAGCTTACGGGAAAGCACCACGTCGAGTTCCGCCCCCAGGTCTCGTGCCAATGCGGCTCCCGTAGCCACGCCGCCTCGAGGAATTGCCAGCACAAGGGGTTTGATTAACTTCCTGCCCTTGAACTTCGTAGCTAGCTGATGGGCGGCGTCTTCTCGATCGCGGAACATGCCGATCTCCCCACGTTCGGATTGCGTGGCCAATTGCCTGATCGCTGCTGTTATTCATCGCGCTCAAATGGTTGTGGCGCGAACAAGTTTACTGCCGTTGTGCAAACTCTGTGCCGTGGACAAACTCAGGCCGAACAACACCTCGCAGCGGCGTTGAGCGGCTGCGTCTTGGTCGGATTCCGTCACCTGTTCGGCGTGCGGGCCTTCGTTGGCCTGCGCTTTGCTGGAGAGGCCATTGATGCCATTACGCGGTCAGCGCATCATTCGGGGCCGCGAGTCGGAATGCGCCGCATATTACGCCCGTTTGTTGGACGTCACCGCGCCTCGATCCCAATGCCAAAACAAATCTAGTGCTTTGTCACGCTTTGATTTTCGGGTTCGTAGTAACCCGCTTTAGCGGGTTTCTCGGCTCAAAGACGCGCTAAAGCGGGTCACTACCAACCCGTAATTTGAATGTTGACAAAGCACTAGCCATTGTGCGGAAATGACGGGCACCGTCACGGATGCGACACTTAAACGCACACAGCAGCCAGCGATCTGAAAAAAAGCTCGCGCAGCCTTCGACTGTTGGAACGAGGCGCTAGCCGTGGAATTGACCGATCTTATCGACGCACTTTCGTGCCCGACCGCCTATCCGTTCCCCGTGACGACGGTCGCAGTCCGTCAGACACACATTTCGGCGGTCTTTTTGGCGGGGTCGTTCGCGTACAAAATCAAGAAGCCGGTCAACCTCGGCTTCCTTGATTTTTCAACGTTGGGGGAAGCGACGACACTTTTGCACGGAGGAAATACGGCTGAATCGCCGGCTGGCTCCGGCGGTCTATCTCGATGTCGTGCCGATCGAGGGCCTCGACGGCTTCGCCGGCCGGCCGCGGCCTAGATCGTGTCTCTAATGCGAAATTTGCTGCACCGGCGCTGCACTGATAAGATTTGGTTTTCGACTATCGCCGTAAGTCCTTAAGCACCAATACCCCCGGCAGGATTCGAACCTGCGACCACCGGTTTAGGAAACTGTTTCGGATAGTCCGGTAGAGTCTGACAAAGCCGGTTTTCCATGTGAAAACCGGCTTTTTGCGTCCGGGGTAGTCCGGGTGAATCCGGCACGTATGGCTACAGTTTGGCTACAAAGAAAACCGTTTGAATGTCGTTTCGGTGCCGTCGAGGGCGGAAAACGCCTACGCTCGCATTAGCCGCGTCGGCCGTCCAATGGGCCCGACGAATGGCGAGATCGTCAGGCAGGCGACGAGCTGGGCGGGTGCGGGATGGAACAAACGAAGGGTCATCGCTTGCGGATCATGTCGAGCGTGGTGATAACCGCGGCCACCAGGTCGGCGGTCGAAATGTCGGGATGAACCTCGATGTAGGCATTGATCGTGCTGACCAGAGTTTTGTGAAGTGCCAGAGCATCGCCAGCCGACGATTTCCCGCGAAACCTGCGGATCATCGCGACGGCTTCTTTCGTTCTCGGCTTCCGATCGCAAAGTGCCTTGGCCATTACCAGCATATCGGATTCTTCGAGCCGCCCGAGCGCCGCCAAGATCGTGGGTTTCCAGGAATTGACGCCGGCTTTCATGTCCTCTTTGTTGCAGAGCCAAGCAAGCGCCGGATTGTCCATCAGCAGACTGACGGCGCGCTGGCGATACACTAGGTCATGCTCGTGCCGTGGCGAATTCCCCGGAAAGAAATTCCGGACGAGAGCTAGCTCGCCGTCGCTGATGGACTTCGGCCTGCCGCGCTTTTTGGAGACCGTCTCCGAAATTAAATCGGCCACTACTTCCTCCGGCGCTTGGCGGGCGGCTTCACTACTTCCGGCTCGGCCGCCGTGAACGCCTCGCAGGTCACGCCCAGCGCCGCGGCGAGCTTTTGAACCGCGGCCCATGTCGGTTCCCGGGTGCCAGCTTCCCATTGCGAGATTCCTTTTTGCGACAGCGCCGCTTTCGCCGCGAGTTGCCGTTGCGATAAGCCAGCGGTTTCACGGAATTCCTTCAGCTTCGCGCCAAACCCATCCATCAAGTATTTTCCTAGGGTGAGTTCAATTGAACTTGCAAACGAGTTCACTTGAACTTAGGATACATACCGCCGTTTCGTTTTGCAACTTCTTTTCCGCCATGCCAGGAGTTCCACCATGCGACCAGTGAAGATCAAGCCGCGTCCACCCAAGCGCCCGCTCGGTTGGGGCAGTCCAGTCCGATTGCCCATGCCGTCGCCGAAGAAAACACGATCGGCCGCTCCGGCTGTTGGGATCGGTGCCATATGAAGAAAACCGACAAAACCGTCCGCCAGATCATCGACTGGTTCCGCCAAAATGATCCGGGCCACGGCGATCCGAAGGCGCAGAAAGAACGCGTCCGTGTCTGGAACCTTTTTTTGGCCGACCATGGCGACAAACCTCTGAGCGAATGCCGGCGGTTCCACCTTTTGGAATGGATCAACGCGCAGGGGAACTTGGCCGCGTGGACGCGCCTGCGTTTTCGCAACACCATCTGCCGCCCGTTCATCGCCGCGGTGGATTTGGGATACATCGCGAGCAGTCCATTCCGCGGCCTGCGCATGCCGCAGGGCAAGAACGGTCGAGATATGTCCGACGACGAATTCCGCGCCGCCCTTCGCTTCGCGAGTCCAGAGATGAAGAAGGCATTGATTTTTCTTCGGCATTCCGGCGCGCGACCGGGCGAAATGAGAACCGCCACGTACATGGACGTTGACTTGGCTAATGCCGTGATTACGCTGCAAGAGCACAAAACAGCGCGACGAACCGGACGGCCGCGGAGGATCATTCTCTCCAGCGTGCTGGTGAAGCTGTGCGCCCAACTTGTCGCCAATGCCAAGCAACGCCACGCCCTCGGGGGTCCGCCGAACTTGTTCTTAAACGCCTACGGCAACAAGTGGAAAATAAACACGCTATGCAAGAATTTTCGGTACGTCCGCGAACTGGCTGGACTGCCGAAGGATTGCAAACTGTATGGTTGCCGTCATGCGCTAGCCACGGCTGGAATTCTCGCGGGCGATGCAACAGCAACAATCGCCGCGCTTCTTGGACACTCCGGGCTTTCCAGTGTCGGCAGATACTGCCATGTCAGCGGGAAGTCGGACCATCTCAAAGAGGCAGTGGAACGGGCAGCAGGCCTTGCTCCACCGCGAACGCCTAAGCCGGTGCCGCCGCCGTCAAAACCAAAGCCACAATCACTTCTCCAATCAATTGGAGAAGTGATTCCGCCGCCGAATCACAACTTCAACTTTCGCGCCGACTACGGCTCGTGATCACCTTCGCCCGCCGGGTGCGACCGGCGGGCTTTTTCGTGCGCCGGCCGGTTGCCGTTTCCCAGCTCCAGGATCGATTCTGACGCATTTGGCGTAATTTCACCCGTCACCGGCCAGATCGTGGCTATTTGAGCTGCCAGACCTGCGGAATGGCCGATTACTCGGCTTTCTGCTTGCGGCCGTGACGGCGAGTCGAATACCATCGGGTTAATCCAACTTGATTGGATGTTGGACCGAAACGACGCGGGCCGGTTTCCAGACAGGACCGGCTTGTGTTGTTTTCGCGTCAGCTGGTTGGCTTCACGTCTCACGTTCGCTGCCGGTTCAGCACATCTTCCAGCGCCCTCAAAAAATCGCGGCACGGAGCAAAACACCAACCGCCGTTGTCGTCGGGCAAATGATGGCAATCCGGCAAGCGCCTTGAGTACCACGACGCCAGCAGTTCGCGGACGTGCTCGTTGATGTTGAGCGTGCGCAGGGATACAGCGATTTTCGCTGCCTCGACACTTCGGCAGTATCCATCAACCACGCGACCGGCCAACTCACTCGCGGCCACTCTTGCCCGTAGTTCCTCGACGCTCCGCTCCACTGCCACGAGGGGATTGTCAGCCGACAGTGTGGCGAGCAACTCAGCCGCAAGGGCGCCGGCCTGTTCATTGGCCTCGGGGTTCGGCCCGATGAGTCGCTGGTACTCGGCGAGCCAAGGATCAGCGCGAAGAGATTCCGCCAAGCGTTGGGCGGCGACCGGGTCCGTTTCCGTCAGGCCGTCGAGTAGTTCGCGAATTCTGCTCGCGCGATCGCCCATGCGTCTATTTCTTTCCTGGCCGCCATTGAATTTCGACAAGCTGGCAATCTTCCAGTTCCAACACGTAGTCATGCCACACATCGGCCGACTTTGTTTTACGGGATCATCGAAAGCATCGTGCCGAGTGGATCAGCGGCAAAATCAGCAGCCGTGCCAATAGCCTTGCCAGCAGTTTCCGCGCCGGCTTTCATCCAAATGAGAGCTTCGCCCAGCGCGCGCTGGATGGTGTCGGTATGCTTCTCTATTTTCTCTAAGGCTGTCTTCGACTGTGTCTGCGCATCCGGCCCGCGACTGGCCTTCAACAGTTCCTCCGTGATTTTGTTGTACATCGTGTTCGGATCGAGCACGGCCCCGCCCGACCAACCCAGCCCAAATGACGACTTGCGCTCTTCGCCCTTGGGCAGCGTGGGCATGCCGCCAAATAGTCCGGTAAAAGTCCTACTGAGAAATCTCGCAAATGTACTCAATTGCTTGGTGATCCAGGTTAGTCCCTGCGCAATCAGATTGAACGCGATTGTCAGCGCAGCAGCCCCGACGACGATGATCCCGGCCGCGAGCGGCTTGAGCGCTTCCAGCAGTTCCGACAACGAATCTCCGAATTCGCTCAGCGCCGCGTTCAAGGCATCCCAGGCCGGCCCAATGGAACTTTGGATGAATCCAATTGCCGCCTTGAACCCGGCCATCAACTGGTCCCAAGCCTTGTTCAGATTCGCGAGCAATCTTTGCCCGCCGGCGGTGTTGATGAGCATTCGCGTGAATTGGATGAGACCTGCCAATGCGGCCACAACTCCAATTGCAACGGCGGCCAATGCGGCAGCAAGAGCCACGGTAATTAGAACCGCGCCAGCCGCGATTGCAGCAAATGTCCCAAGAGATATTCCGGTCAAAACCACTGCACCAGCAACCGTCGCAACAATCGCGACGGTGCCGGCTGCGGCAGCGGCCAATGCCGCGACAAGCGCTGCCACAATTCCGCCGATCACAACTCCTACGGAAATCAATGGTCCAAGCACTAAAGCAATTTTTGAAAATGCACTAAGCGCATCCTTGATTCCTCGTGGCAGGCTGAAAAACATGTCGGCTAAATTACGGACGATCGATGTCAAATCTCGAACGGTCGGCAGCATCATCTGACCGAATGTCGCGTGCAGGTCCATCAACGCCCGATTGAACTGGACAATCGCAAACGGCCGATACAACGAAACCGAATCGAACATTTGTGTTTTCAGTGAATGGAACGTTTCCGTCAGAGACTGCACGGTCCCGGAAACGATTTGCTTGATACCATCCAAAGATTCCCTGACCTTGCTCTGGATTTGGTCCAAGGTGTTTTTTACGTCTAATGCCCCTGCAATCGCTGCCATTGGATTTCCGCCTCCGAAAAAGGTTACTGATCTTCCTGAACACATGGGGCGAGCCTTTCGGCTTCGGCTTCGCCGAAAACTTCGCGAAACTCGGCGGCCATTTCCTCGTCCGACATTTCGATGAATGCCGGCGCGTTCGCGTGCTCAGCAGCTAACAGGCCGCAACGTTTGCAAACCGGGTTCGGCATGCGCGTAATCAGCCCGCCCGTGTACGTAATGAACGTTATTTCCCAAACGCCTGGGCAGGTCGCCGGCGAAAACTGTTCGAGCCGTTCCAAACGGCGGTCAATGTTTACCATTCAAAGCTCCGTTTGAATGAACGCCGGGCTTGGCGGCTTGTTGCGCTTCAAGCGCTTCGAGTCGCCGGATAACCTGGTCATCGAACAATAGGCCGGTTAGCTGCGCCTCATAATTTAAGCAACTGAGTGCAGCGCGAACGTCGCCAGCGCTGACGGCTTTCGCGTACAAGTTCCGGCTTTGGGCCATGTGGCGCCGGAAGATTTTTTTTCGCGATGCGCGGCAGCTATCGCGGATCATGCTTTCGGCTCGGGCCGCGTAGCGTCGAATTTGGCTATAACTGAGGGGCTTTTTGTCCTCGGCCAAAAACCAGCACGAGTCGCCTTTCTTTTCTTGCTCGCGCACATATTCGCAAAGGTCCCACGACTGAGCGCCATCCAGCAAGATCGCCAGGATGTCGGCGGCGCGGGCTTCAGTTATTGGCTTGGGCGCTTTCATGTTTGCCGACTAACTCCACAATCCATCGGGAATGCCAGTCGTGTAACTCCGCGTCGTGAACCAAGGCGAACTGTTCGCGGGCCGAACCGTTGCTGCACAAGTTCGCGCTGCCCTCGATGGCGAACCGCTCGCCGGTCGCGAATGCCAACGTCGCTACCTTGCTGTGTGAGTGACAGCAAGCGGCGCGCTGATTGCGTTTGCGGAATTCGGCCTGCGTTTCTTTCCACAACTCGCCCTTGTGGGATCTGAAAAAGATCGATGCCAGCAGCGTCAGCTTGCCGACGGTCTTGCTGTCGAGCCAGCGCAGCATGGCCAGCATGTTGCGGCGGTTGTAGCCCAAAGTCGCGATGGTCATTTCGTCGCATCGGCCTAACTTCTCCAGCAAAGCGTTGAGCACATCGGACATATCGAGCCGAGCCGTCATCAGGCAATGCAAGCTCTCGCCGGGCTCGGGTAGCTGAGTCAAGGCCTCGGCGGCTTCGCGGATGCCGGCTACTCGCCGCGCCTGCAGCCGGATAAGCGCCGGCCTGGGCAGGTCGCGGCCGTCGTCGTCTTCGGGATCGCGTGGCGGCTCATTGAACCGCACGCGACGGATAGCGAAGCGTCCCATAGCGCGTTCATCCCGTGTAAGCTCTCCAGGCGTTGCTCTTTTTGCCGCTGCCGGACTTTTTCGCCTTCTTGGTTTTCTTCGGCCGCTTGTTTGCACCGAAGTTGAACGAGTTTCGGGCCATGTCAGTTACCTCGCATCTCTTCCAGTTACTCGGGTCGTTCGTTGGCCGCGGTCAGGCGAAAATGCCTGTCGATCTGCTCGCGCTGGGCCGTCAAATCGATCGGCGTCTTCTTCTTGAAAAAGCGCTGAGCCAGCATACGCAGACGGTCTTCTGCATCTTCGGCGAGCCCGACAAACGCCGGCCGCCACTTGCTCTTTTCGTCCGGTCGATGCCAGAGCGACTGGACCCCGTCGATTGACAGCGGAGGCAGCGGGGCCGCGCGCTTCGCGGTTGCCGGCGTCTTGGGTCGGGGCGGCGGTTCGTAGGGCGGGTTCGGATCGTCGCCCTCGGGCAGGACGACGAATTCCAACTGGTCCACGTTCGCCCGGGCTATAGCAAAGGCCGCTTCGGACGAGTGTGCGCCTCGGACCGCGCAAATGCGAAACTGCTCCTTGTAGAGCCCAATTTCGCGCGCAGTGCCGATGATCTTTTGTTCGAATCTGTCGCCGACCTTTAGCCAAAGAACGACTGGTCGCCGTGCGGTTTCGGTTTTGGCCATACTGTCACATCCCCGAAGTAAGGCAACCTGTTTCACCGACCCTTGCCGAGCCGAATATGCAGTCGCAATTTTGGGTCCAAGTCCTTCTCTTGTGCCAACAGTTCATAACTGCTGATGTGCCAAGGCTGGTCTAAGCTGGTCCAACTGATTTTGTCAGAAATGACCGTGATGATCGGTCGCAGCTCGTGAACTTCGCTGATACCCGTAACACGCTGGAACGAGTGGTCGGGGCGGCCTAACTCGATCTTTCTTTTATTCAAGAAGTAGTCGAGCAACTCTTCGTCTTGGAGTTTCTTGGGCAGCGTCGCCAACGACTTCGGGCCATCCTTCAACAGCGCGATCAGTTCTTTGAATTCCTCGCGATATTCAGATTCGGTTGCAACTGTCATGAAACGGACTCCTTAAAAAAACCTTAAAAAAAACCTCACTCCCATCCCGAACGATATCCGAAAATCTTTCGCCAGGCTTCGCAGCCGGAACAGCCGCTGCGCCGGCACTCGGCGAGCATCGCCTGCAACGTCTCGCGCACCTCTGCGAACGTCGCGGCGAAACAGAACCAACTAGAGTCATCGCCCTCGACGCTAACTCCGCAAGGTTTGTCGACGGGCTGCTCGAGGTGCCTGTTGGTCCCAAAGTGAACCGTCGGGACGTCGTCTTGGAAAATTTCGCAGGCGAGGTTCAAGGCTTCGGCCGCTTCAGCCCGTGCCAGGACTTGTGACGCCAGCCGGGCTTCGAGCGCCGCATCGAAGTCGAGCCGGCGGGTGAATTCTTCGAGCGACAGGTCCGGAGGCAGACTCTCCAGCATGGCGATCAGCAGCTCCATGTCGTGCGTCATTTCGGAGACGGCCGCGATCGACCCGGGGGCTGTTGGTACGCTGGCAAGCCAGTGGCGAAGCGCTCGCGCACAATGTAGCGCGACCAAAAGCTCCGATTCCGAACAAACTTCAAGGTTCATTTGAGAATCTCCTTGGCTTGGCCCACAACCGCTTGCACCGTGGCGGGTTTGATGGAAACGCAACGCAGCCGGTATTGCCGCAATGCGGCTTTGAGGAATTGCCGCAACCGCAAGATCGCCGGCACGTCGGACGGCTCGGATTCGATGACCAGCTCGAAGCGCTCAGCCGCCATGCTCAGTTCCCCAGCAGTTCGTTGATCTCGTTCACGGCCTGCATCCCCTCGGTCGTGCCGCCGCGGTCGGGATGAATTGCCAGTGCCAGCCGGCGGTATAACCCCGGCCATTGGTTGCCGAGCCGTTCACAGCGGTCGCAGGCCAGGCTGTCAACC
>JBGQCZ010000044.1:0-14208 GCA_041495645.1 Gemmataceae bacterium
CACGCCGACTACATCAAAAACATGATCACCGGTGCGGCCCAAATGGACGGCGCTATTCTCGTTGTGGCCGCCAACGACGGTCCCATGCCGCAGACCCGCGAACACATCCTCCTGGCTCGCCAGGTCGGCGTGCCGCGGATCGTCGTCTTCATCAACAAGATCGACACCGTCGATGACCCCGAACTGCTGGAACTGGTCGAGTTCGAACTTCGCGACCTGCTGAAGAAGTACGAATTCCCGGGCGACGAGATTCCCATCGTCCGCGGCCGCGCGGACATGGCTTACAAGAATCCATCCAGCGACGAGCACTGCAAGTGCATCGATGACTTGATGAACGCGCTGGATACGTACATTCCGGTGCCGGAGCGGCTCGTGGACAAACCGTTCCTGATGTCCATCGAGGACGTGTTCAGCATCAAGGGCCGCGGCACGGTGGGCACCGGCCGTATCGAGCGCGGCAAGGCCAAGGTCGGGGACGAGTGCGAAATCATCGGTCTGCGCAAAGACACCCGCAAGACCGTGATCACGGGCGTGGAAATGTTCCAGAAGACGCTCGAGGAAGGCTTGGCCGGCGACAACGTCGGCGTGCTGCTGCGCGGCATTGAAAAAGAAGAACTCGAACGCGGCCAGGTGCTGGCCAAACCGGGCAGCATCACCCCGCACACCAAGTTCGAGGGTCAGGTTTACGTCTTGTCGAAGGATGAAGGCGGCCGCCACACTCCGTTCTTCACTGGTTACAAGCCGCAGTTCTATTTCCGTACCACGGACGTGACCGGCAGCGTCGCGTTGCCCGCAGGGATTGAAATGTGCATGCCGGGGGACAACGTCAAAGTTGTCGTGGATCTGTTGCCCGACATGCCAATCGCGATGGACGAGGGCCTGCGGTTCGCAATCCGCGAAGGCGGTCGCACCGTCGGCTCCGGCGTCGTGACCAAGATTTTGGACGAGCCGGCGACTTCGAAGAAGTAGGATCGGCTTTCGGCCATCGGCTTTCGAGATTTGAGGGGTTCGACGTCCAAGTTGAGAATAGCGACAACCGATGGCCGACATAGGGGTGTAGCTCAATTGGTAGAGCAGCGGTCTCCAAAACCGCAGGTTCAGCGTTCGAGTCGCTGCGCCCCTGTTAGGCAGCTCGGACGAGGAGACCGGTAGATCAAGGGGACACGGAGACGGACCCATCGCGGGTTCCCAGGTTTCCGTGTCCCCTTGTGCCATAACTGTTACAAGGCGCTGACGCGACGCGCCTGCACCGATACAATCTGAAAATGGCATCGACCGAAGCTTGCTCAGGACGGCGGGCGGATGCCCTGGCGGATGGCGTCTGCCGCCGTAATTGGTAGGCCGCCCCACCCGCCTTCCCTTCGCGACCAGGAAACACCATGGCCACTGCGGTCAAGAATCCGTCGGAAAGCCCCGCTCCCGCTCCGGTGGACCAGAACATGCGCCTGCTGCGAGCCAGTGTTCTGGGCGCGCTGTATCTCGCTGGTTGCATCACCGTCATTGCCTATGGCATTCCGTTTCTCTGGAAGTTCGGATTGACCCCGTGGGTAACGAAGAACCTGGGGTCTTTTGTCGATACCGCAGGATTGGCCATCGCGGTGCTCGCGGCAGGAATCGGTCTAATAGTCGGTGGACTCACGATCGCCGGATCGCGTCCTCCGGAAGGATTGCGCGCCGGCGTCTTTAGCATTGTCGCCGGACTTTTGGCCGTCTTCCTGTTCTCGGTCGGCATCGGCCAGTTCTTGGAGAATTACTTAATCAAAGACAAGAGCTCGATCGTGGGCTTGGTTTTGACGATCGCGGCGGGCCTCGCCATGATTGTTGGGGCGGGGTATTTCATTCTCAAAGGCAATTTCCGGCATCGGCTTGTTGCTTTCGAGGCCCAAGGCTGGTTTCGGACGAATTCGTACAAGTCGAACCAGGGCCAACGGGTTCGCCGGCTCACGATGCTGGGAATCTTGCTGGTTGTGGGCAGCGGTGTTTACACGCTAGTCGAACACAAGACAATGACCGGAGACTTGTCGGTCCGGCTTCCATTCAACGGGATGCGCGTACCTCTGCTGCCGGACGCTCGATTCACCGTGCCGCTGCTGCTGATTGCCGTGGGAATGTGGGGTGCGTGGCGAGCCGTGAATTATCCCGGCTTCGCCGATTTCCTCATCGCCACGGAAGCCGAAATGAACAAGGTCTCGTGGTCCACCCGCAAGCGACTTGTGCAAGACACAGTGGTGGTGCTCACAACGGTATTCTTGTTTACGGTGTTCTTGTTGGTGATTGATCAATTGTGGGGTTGGATCCTGACCCGCGAAGCGTTGGGCGGCATTGTGCCCAAGCCGGCAATCAAAGCGAAACAGGAAAACAAGGAAACTCCGTGGTAGGCCGGACCGCTCTGTCCCCACTTCATTTGCTTCGTGAGCGTGACAGTCATGACCAACGATCCACCCGCTGATGACCATGTCCCGGGGGAAATTCCGCCCGCTGAGGCGCCTGCGCCTGCCGCACCCGAAGTGCCATCCGCGCCCGATGCTACAGCCGCCCCGAGCGTCGATGTGTCGGCCAACGGCGCCCCCCCCGCGACCGTCGCTCAACCAAGCAAGAAGCACTGGTACGTTGTCAAGGTTCAGTCCGGCCGCGAGGAAACGATCAAAGATGCAATTGAACGCCGCGTCAAGATCGAAGGGCTCGAAGAGTTTTTCGGGCAAGTCGTCGTTCCGATCGAACGCGAGACGGTAACAATTCAGACGGGAAAGCGCAAGGGCCAGCGAACGATCAAGAAAAAGAAGAAGTTCCCCGGCTATCTAATGGCCGAGGTCGAGTACAACGACAAGATCCTGTATTTGTTCCGCGAAACCTCTGGAGTGGGCGATTTTGTAGGCGGCTCGCTCACCCGTGCGCCCGTGCCGATGTCCGACCGCGAAGTCCATGCGATGCTTCGCGATCAGGACGATGTCAAACAAGAAACCATCGACGAATACGCCCGAAAACCCAAGGTCGCTGCGCCGACCAAACTGCCCTTTAGTGCCAGCGACAAGGTTCGCGTGCGCGACGGCACGTTCCAGGGATTGGAAGGCACGGTCGAGTCGATCAAGGAACCGAAAGACGCGGCGGACAGCTATCACATCACCGTGAAGTTGACGGTGTTCGGCCGGCCGACAAACGTGCAATTCGAACATTGGCAGATCGAGCCGGCGTAAATACAATCGAAGGCTTGAGGTTGAACGACTATTTAGACGATCATGAGTGGGATTGAAGCATGGCGAAGCAAGTAACGGCCCAAGTGAAATTGCAATGTCCGGGCGCGCAGGCTACCCCGGCGCCTCCGGTTGGCCCCGCGCTTGGTGCGCATGGCGTCAACATCGGCATGTTTGTCAAGCAATTTAACGACCGCAGCCAGGATAAGAAGGGCATGATGCTCCCGGTCGTGATTACGATTTACTCGGACCGCACGTTTGAATTCGCGATCAAGACTCCGCCTGCGGCCGTGTTGCTCAAGCAGGCCGCGGGGCTTCCGATCGAAAAGAAGAAGGCGGGCGAGTTAATCGCCGGCGAAGAGAAGACGAAGAAAAGCGGCAAGTACAAAGGCTTCAAGGTGACCATGGCGCAGGTCACGGAAATCGCCAAAGTGAAGCAAGTGGACTTGAATGCTCGCGATGTGGAACACGCGGCGAGAATCATTGCCGGGACGGCACGCAGCATGGGCTTGGCTGTGGAGGGGTAAGAAACGGGTTAGCAGCTGAAGTGCTTCGGCATACATGGCAAGGGTGTAACCAGATTCTCTGGGAGTTCCTGGGCGGCTGTTTTCATACGTCCAGGGAAAAAACGCTGTTGTCCGCCCCGGCCCCCAGAGAATCTGGTTACACCCCATGGCAAATCTTTGCATGAATTTCCCTTGCCGCTGCAAACCCTGTTCCTACACTATACCTTCCACCCAAGGACGGGCTGCGCGGTGCATAACCAAACTTGATTTCGAACCCCTCCCGCCGGTCGGGACGTGAGCAGCGAACGACCGGGGCGGTGGGGCTTTTTCTGTTGTGGGTTCTACCGAAAGCCGGATTCGAAGCATGGCTAAGAAGCAAGAAACCGCTCCGGCGGAAGCGGCAAAGGCCCCACCTGAGGCTCCAGCCGAGAAAAAGCCAGAAAAGAAAAAGAAGCCCGCGAACGAGGCGCCCGCTAATGCCGCGCCGGCGGGAGTTGCCGTAGCGGAGTCAAAGGCAGAACCGGCAGCAGTCCAATCTTCGGGTCAGGGCGCCACGGG
The DNA here is from genome assembly GCA_041495645.1 of Gemmataceae bacterium. GTDB lineage: Bacteria > Planctomycetota > Planctomycetia > Gemmatales > Gemmataceae > JBGQCZ01. The sequence goes on from JBGQCZ010000044.1 coordinate 4,256, forward strand.
AAAGAAAAAGAAAAAGCCCGGTACATCGCCGCGGCGCGGCAAGAAGCTCAAGAACCATTTGAAAAACATCCAGCAAAAGCTGCTCAGCGAGGGGGCTCAGCCCCTTAGAAAGGCCGTTTCGACCCTCAAGTCGTTGAAACGTTCCAAGATGGACGAGACGGTCGAGATTCACATTCATTTGGGTGTGGATGCGACGCAGAGCGACCAGCTAATTCGCGGCAGTGTTTCGTTGCCGCACGGCATCGGCAAGCAAGTTCGCGTGCTGGTGTTTTGCCAGGCGGACAACGTGGCGAAAGCCAAAGCGGCTGGGGCCGACCACGCCGGCGGCGATGAATTGATTGAGAAGATCAACAAAGAGAACTGGACAGATTTCGATATCGCACTGGCTACCCAGGACATGATGGGAAAAGTCAGCCGTCTCGGTAAGGTTCTTGGTCCGCGCGGCCTAATGCCCACGCCGAAGGCGGGCACGGTCGTTTCGACGAATCAGGACATCGGCGCCGTGGTGAAGGAATTCAAGGCCGGCAAAGTGGAATATCGCACGGACAAGAGCGGCGGAGTGCATGCCCGCGTCGGCAAGATGAGTTTTGAAGAGGTCAAGTTGGTCGAGAACATTCAGTTATTTATCGACACGGTTCGTGCGGCGCGCCCGGCCACTGTAAAGGGCAATTTCATTCTCTCTACTTCGATCTCCGCGACCCAGAGCCCAGGCGTTCCGGTCGCCTTGTAACGACTTCGTCTCTCGGCCAAAGACCGACCGGGAGCGAATTTCCGTGAGCCGATTGCAGAGTGTAGTTATGAGCAAAATCATCAAACGGATGGAAATGGACGCGCTGAAACATGCTTTCGGCGGCGTCAAGAATTTGGTCTTTCTCAGTCAGTCGAAGCTCGGCGCCATCGCCGAGAATCAACTGCGCTTAGCGTTGCGGAAGAAAGGCGTACGGCTTCATCAGGTCAAAAATAGTCTGGCCCGCAAGGTTTTTGCCGAACTCGGCTTGGATCAAAAAAACCTGATGACTGGGAACACGGTCGTCGCATGGGGCGGAGAGAGCGTCAAGGAACTTAGCAAGGAACTCGAAAACGCCTTCAAAGACCTCACCAAGAAGGACCCCAAATTCGGCGAAAAAGTGACCGTGAAGGGCGCGCTGGCCGAAGGCACGCCGGTGACTTTTGCCGAAGCGCTCAAGATGCCGACCAGGTTGGAGGCAATCGGCGACGTGTTGGGGGCGATATTGAGTCCTGGATCGGCGCTTGCCGGTCTGCTGGTCGGCCCCGGCGGGGCGATTGCCAGTCAGATTGAGACCAAGAGCAAGGAAGAGGCCGCACCGGCGGCATGAACCCGTTGGTTCTGGACCGTGTCGGAATAATGTCGCGGCGTGTGTTAATGAATCCGGCTATTACGCAACGGCTGCCCGCTTCAGCAGCCCAACTTTAGATAAAGGAACCTCGAACCATGAGCGAAGCCAATGGAGTCGCGGGCGACATCACCTCGTTGGGTGACAAGATCGCGACCCTGACTCTCGTTCAGGCGGTCCAATTGAAGGACTACCTGAAGGAGAAGTACAAGATCGAACCCGCCGCGGGCGGTGCAATGATGATGGCCGCAGCCGCGGCTGCTCCGGCCGAAAAGCCGGCCGAAAAGACCGAGTTCACGCCAGTGCTGGAAAGCTTCGACCCGGCCAAGAAGATCAACGTCATCAAGGTCGTGCGCGAAATTACCCAGTTGGGCCTGAAAGAAGCCAAGGACCTGGTGGAAGGTTCTCCGAAGCCAGTCAAGGAGAATATTCCCAAGGACGAGGCCGAGGCGATCAAGAAGAAACTGGAAGACGCCGGCGGCAAGGTAACGATCAAGTAGGTTTTAGACTGCGGATCGGAGACTGTACGGCCTCCGGTCCGCAGCCTGCAATGCAGTCCTCGTACGCTTTGGCCCGCTCGGGGCGGCGATGATAGGAAGCCGCCGCCCAAGGTCGGCCGTTCATCATCCTGAATGGTGAATCCGCGTGCCCCGCACCCAACACGTGGCCGGTTATTTTTGCTTGAGCCGCCGCGACTCCCCAAAAGGGAGAATGGCTGAGCGTGTTGCTTGGGGTCGCATTCACCGCACCGCTCGCGGAACGGCGGCTCGATTCACGTGGACTTTCAACATCGCTGATCTTACCCGCATGCCTGACGCCGGCGGCCGTGGCCGTTTTGTCGTCGGGCTGTTTCCGTTTTGACTCCAGGGAGGAGCAACCACCATGCCCATCCCCGCAACGCGCATCATCAAGCCCGAAGGCGTTCGTAACTTCGGGCGCTTTGGCGACGCCGTCGAAGTGCCGCCTCTGACGGACGTGCAGCAGAAGTCGTACGACCGCTTCTTGCAACTCGACATCACGCCCGAACGCCGCCAACAAATGGGGCTCGAAGGCGTGCTGCGCGAGATCTTCCCCATCGAGAGCTACGATAAGAAACTGTCGCTCGATTACATCAAATATGAGCTGGGCAAGCCGCGTTACGACCCGGATGAATGCCGGCAACTGCGACTGACGTATGGCCGCCCGTTCCGCGTTTGGCTGCGCCTCAAGAAGGACCAGCCGGTCGAGGAAGAAGTCTATCTCGGCGACATGCCGATCATGATCGGCGGCGGCGAGTTCATTATCAACGGGGCCGAACGCGTCGTCGTCAGCCAGCTTCACCGCTCGCCGGGGGTCGATTTCGTCGTCGATGAATCGGCCGGGGCGGACAAGAAACTCCATTCCTGCCGAATTATCCCTGAGCGCGGTAGCTGGATCGAAATCAACGTCACCAAGAAAGACACGCTTGGCGTGCGCATCGACCAGTCGGGCAAATTCTCGTCGATGACCCTGCTGCGGGCCATGGACGCGAAGTACAGCACGGACGAGTCGATCCTGCGGACGTTTCACGCCAAGGACATCGAGCACGTCAAAGTCAACGATAAGCTGCGCCACAATCTGGAGCCGGCCACGGTCGAGGAACTTTGGCCGATCGCGGTGGGCGACGTGATCGATCCCGTGACCGGCGAAGTGTTCCTCGAAAGCTGCGAGCGCTTCACGAAGGACGTGGTGGACAAGATCGTGGCCAGCAAGAATCGCGAAGTGCAGATCCTGCGCAAACCTCGCGAGCTGTTGATCTTCAATTCGCTGGTCGAAGAGCGCGGCGGCAAGGACGACCAGATGCCGTCGCACGAGCGTTCGCTGCTGAAAATTTACCAGCGCTTGCGGCCCGGGAACCCGCCCCAGCTCGACAAGGCCCGCGATCTGTTCAAGGAGAAATTCCAAGATTCCAATCGCTATCGCTTGGGAAAAGTCGGCCGCTTCCGCATCAACCGGAAGTTTGACCAGGAGGAAATCTCCGACAACGAGATGACCCTCACTTCGACCGACTTCGTCAATGCCATAAAGTACTTGCTCGAGCTACGCGAGCCGCCGCCCCGCGAAGGTGAAAAGGTCGAAAAGACGCGGGCCACCGTGGACGACATCGACCACTTGGGCAATCGCCGGCTGCGCACCATCGACGAACTCGCGGCCGATGAGCTGCGCAAGGGCTTCCTGAAGCTTCGACGGACCGTTCAGGAGCGCATGAGTATCCGCGACCAAGAGGATATGACCCCGCGCACGCTCATTAATCCCAAGAGCGTGTCGGCGGCCATCGAGTATTTCTTTGGCCGCTCGGAATTGTCGCAGGTGGTGGACCAGACCAATCCGCTGGCGCAGCTTACGCACGAGCGGCGGCTTTCGGCCCTGGGACCAGGCGGCTTGAACCGCAAACGGGCCGGCTTCGAAGTGCGCGACGTGCACATTTCGCACTACGGCCGCATTTGCCCCATCGAAACGCCCGAAGGCACGAACATCGGCCTGATTTCGAGTCTTTCCATCTACGCGCGCGTGGATGACTATGGCTTCCTAACCACGCCGTACCGCAAGATTAAGCACAAGAAGCTGACCGATGACGTGGTCTGGCTGCGGGCGGATGAGGAAGCGATCGCCTGCCTCGCCCCGGCGGACACGCCGACCGACCACGGGCATATCAGCAAGGACCGCGTGGTGGCCCGGTTCGCGGGCGACTTCGGCAATACTGCGGCCGAAGACGTCGGGTATATCGACGTTTCGCCCAAGCAAATGGTGGGCGTGTCGGCGGGATTGATTCCGTTCCTGGAACACGACGACGCCAATCGTGCGTTGATGGGTTCGAACATGCAGCGGCAAGCGGTGCCGCTGTTGATCACCGAACCGCCGCTCGTGGCCACGGGATTGGAAATAGACGTAGCCCGCAATTCGGGCATGCTCGCGCGAACCGACAAGGACGGCACGGTCTCTTACGTGGACGCCGAGCGGATCAAGGTCGAAGAGCGCGATAAGAGCGTGCGCGAGTACGTGTTGCGCAAATTCCACGGCTTGAACGAGCGAACCTGCCTGAACCAGCGGCCTGTCGTGAAGGTGGGACAGAAGGTCAAGAAGGGGCAGATCATCGCCGACGGGGCCGCCACGTTCCACGGCGAACTGTCTCTGGGACGAAACGTGTTGGTCGCGTTCATGTCGTGGGACGGCTACAACTTCGAGGACGCCATCATCATTTCCGAGCGGCTCGTCAAGAACGACACCTACACCTCGATCCACATCGAGGAGTTCGAGTCGGAAATCCGCGAGACTAAGCTCGGCAAGGAAGAGTTCACGAAGGACATTCCCAACGTGAGCCCGAAGGCGCTGTCAAATCTGGACGACAACGGCGTGGTGAGGATCGGCACCTTCGTCCGGCCCGGCGACATCCTCGTGGGCAAGGTTTCGCCCAAGTCGCGCAGCGAACTCACTCCTGAAGAGAAATTGCTGCACGCGATCTTCGGTCGAGCCGGCGAAGACGTAAAGAATGATTCGCTTGAGGTCCCATCCGGCATCGAAGGCATTGTCATCGACACGAAGCGATTCAGCCGCCGGGCCAGCATGTCCGAGGACGAAAAGAAACAGATCGCCAAGGAAGAAAAGGAAATCGAGAAGACGTACGCGACCAAGATCGCCGATCAGTTCCGCGCATTTGTCGAGGAGCTGAGCGAGATTCTCGACAAGCGGGATTTGAAGGACCCGACGACGGGCAAGAGCCTCGGCACGGACAAGGACGACAAGGCGATTGTCGAGCAAGTGGACGGGTTCAAGTTCGACGAGATGGACATCCGCTCGCCGGAGCGCAAGACAGCGGCCAAAACGGCCTGGTCGAACCACCACGAGCGCATCCTGATCTTCAAGGAAGAGAGGGAGCGCAAGCTGAACTCGTTGAAGCGCGGCGACGAACTGCCCAACGGCGTGCAGCAGATGGTGAAGGTCTACGTCGCCACTAAACGGCAGATTTCCGTCGGCGACAAGATGGCTGGCCGGCACGGCAACAAGGGCGTGATCTCCAAGATCTTGCCCGAGGAAGACATGCCGTTCCTCGCCGACGGCACGCCGGTCGATATTTTGCTGAATCCGTTGGGCGTGCCGAGCCGCATGAACGTGGGCCAGATTCTCGAGACGCACCTGGGCTGGGCGGCGGCAAAGCTGGGCTTTAAGGCCATTACGCCGGTGTTCGACGGGGCCAGCGAAGAGGAAATCCGCAGCGCTTTGGTGGAAGCCGGATTCTCCGAGACCGGCAAGAGTTCGCTATATGACGGCCGAACGGGCGAGCTGTTCGAGCAACCCGTGACCGTGGGCTACATTTACATGCTGAAACTGCACCATTTGGTTGACGACAAGGTGCACGCCCGGGCGACCGGTCCCTACTCGTTGATCACGCAGCAGCCGCTCGGCGGCAAGGCCCGTTTCGGCGGCCAGCGCTTCGGCGAAATGGAAGTGTGGGCGCTGGAAGCCTACGGCGCCGCGTACATCCTTCAGGAATTACTCACCGTCAAGTCCGACGACGTCGAAGGCCGCACGAAGATCTACGAGAGCATGGTCAAAGGCGAAAACACGCTGGAAGCCGGCACGCCCGCTAGTTTCGATGTGCTCACGCATGAAATCCGCGGTCTGGGCCTGAACATGCAGTTGGAAAAGAAGCGGGTCTAATCATCCGCCGTGAGCGGCTTTGTGCAACCCCGCAAAGCCGCGAACGGCATAATGGAGGGCTACGCCATGAGTACCGCAGCCATCAATAATACCGCCGCTAGCGGCGAACAGTCTTACGATCGCATTAACGACTACGGCGCGGTTCGCATCAGCCTCGCCAGCCCGCACGACATCCGATCCTGGTCGTTCGGCGAGGTAAAGAAGCCGGAAACGATTAATTATCGCACCTACCGTCCGGAAAAAGACGGCCTGTTCTGCGAAAAGATCTTTGGCCCCGAAAAGGACTGGGAATGCTCTTGCGGGAAATACCGCGGGATGAAGTACAAGGGCATGGTCTGCGACCGATGCGGCGTGAAGGTCACGCACAGCCGCGTCCGCCGCAAACGCATGGGCCACATCGAACTGGCAGCCCCCGTCGTCCACATTTGGTTTTTCAAGGCCATGCCCAGCCGCCTGGGCACGCTGCTCGACATGAAGACTAGCAGCCTGGAAAAGATCATCTACTTCCAGGACTACGTCGTGGTCGATTCCGGCACCACGCCGTTGAAGCGGCTGCAACTCCTGACCGAGGACGAATATCGCAAGGCCCGTGAAGAGTATGGCGACGCCTTCGAGGCCGATATGGGGGCCGAAGCAGTTCGCAAGATGCTCGAACAGCTCAATCTCGTTGAACTCTCGGACAAACTGCGCAACGAATTGAATGAATTGAACAAGAAAGAAAAACCCTCGAAGCAGAAACAGCGCGATTTGGTGAAGAGACTCAAGGTAGTCGAGAGCTTGCGCGATTCGAGCAACAAACCCGAGTGGATGGTGTTGACGTGTATTCCGGTGATTCCGCCGGACCTGCGCCCGCTCGTGCTGCTCGATTCGGGCAACTTCGCCACCAGCGATTTGAACGACCTCTACCGCCGCATCATTAACCGCAACAACCGGCTCAAGAAACTCGTTGACCTCAATGCGCCGGAAGTGATCATCCGCAACGAAAAGCGGATGTTGCAGCAATCGGTCGATGCGTTGTTCGACAACAACCGTTGCAAGCGGCCGGTGTTGGGCTCGTCAAACCGGCCGTTGAAATCGCTCACGGACATGATCAAGGGCAAACAGGGACGGTTCCGCGAAAACTTGCTCGGCAAACGCGTCGACTACTCGGCTCGCTCCGTCATCGTGGTCGGCCCGGAATTGCGCCTGCACCAGTGCGGATTGCCGAAAAAGATCGCTCTGGAACTGTTCCAGCCGTTCATCATTCGCCGGCTCAAGGAATTGGGCCATGCCGATACGATCAAGTCAGCCAAGAAAATGCTCGAGCGGAAAGACGACCAGGTGTGGGACATCTTGGAGGAAGTTACCAAGACGCACCCCGTTTTGCTCAATCGCGCTCCGACGCTGCACCGCATGGGCATTCAGGCATTCGAGCCGGTGCTCATCGAAGGCAACGCGATCCGCATCCATCCGCTCGTCTGCAAGGGCTTTAACGCCGACTTCGACGGCGATCAAATGGCCGTGCATCTGCCGTTATCCATTGAAGCTCAGGTTGAAGCGACGGTCTTGATGATGTCCACCAACAACATCTTCAGCCCGGCCAACGGCAACCCGATTATCACTCCGTCGCAAGACATCGTGATGGGTTGTTACTACCTCACCGCCAGCCGCGGCGACGAGAATGAGAAAGTCGAAGCGGGCGACGGCATGGTGTTTCACAGCCCGGCGGAATTGTTTTTGGCGTTCGCCGCGAAGCGGGTCGGCACGCATGCCAAGGTGCGCGTCCGCTTGCCGATCGACAAGAAGGTCATCGGCGAAACCAAACGCGACGGCAAGACGGTGGTGGACCACCTCGAACGTTCGCCCAATGGATTGGTGAAGTCGACCGTTGGCCGCGTGGTTTTCAACGACATCCTGCACGCGAAGATGCCGTACTACGACTTGCCGCTTACCACCAAGAACCTGTCGCGCATCATCGCCGATTGCTACCTGTATCTCGGTCGCCGCGAGACCATTGAATTGCTGGACCGGATGAAGGACATCGGCTTCCGCGAATCGACCCGCTCCGGCTTGAGCTTTGCCACCGATGACTTGAAGACGCCGACGACGAAGGAATCGGTGCTGAAGGAAAAGGACCGCGAAGTCGAAAAATACCGCAAGCAGTACGAACGCGGACTGCTCACGGACAAGGAGCGTTACAACAAAGTCATCGACTTGTGGACGGACGCTCGCGACATTATCCGCGATCAGCTGATGTCGGACCTGAAGACCGACCGCCGCGAAGGCAAGCCCTACCTCAATCCGATTTACCTGATGGCGATCTCGGGCGCTCGCGGCGGCGTCGAACAGATCCGGCAATTGGCCGGCATGCGTGGCTTGATGGCCAAGCCCTCCGGGCAAATTATCGAGACGCCGATTAAGGCGAACTTCAAGGAAGGATTGAGTGTGCTCGAGTACTTCAGCAGCACGCACGGCGCCCGCAAGGGCCTTGCCGACACGGCTCTGAAGACGGCCGACTCAGGTTATTTGACGCGCAAGTTGGCCGATGTGGCTCAAAACGTCGTCGTCACCATGGAAGATTGCAGTACATCGCAGGGAATCAGCAAGACCGCGATTTATAAGGGCGAGGACATCGAACGGAGTCTGTCCGAATCGATTCGCGGCCGCGTGAGCCGAACCAACATCATGGACAAGGGCCACGTGTTGGTCAAAGAGAACGAAATGATCACGCATGAGATGGCTCGCAAGATCGAGCAACAAGGCATCGATAAGGTCATGCTGCGCAGCCCGATGACTTGCCAGGCATCGCTGGGAGTCTGTCGGCGCTGCTATGGAATGGACCTGTCCACCGGAGCGATGGTGGAAGAGGGCATGGCGGTCGGGATCATTGCCGCACAATCAATTGGAGAGCCCGGTACGCAGCTGACGATGCGTACGTTCCACATTGGCGGCGTGGCCACGCGCACTACTGGGACGGTCGATAACAAAATCTCGGCCAAGAAATCCGGCACGGTTAAGTTCGAGCGCCTGAAGGTCGTTGAAAACGACACCGGCGATCAGGTCGTCCTATCGCGAAACGGCGAAGTTGTGATTCTTCGCAACGGCGAAAAGCAAGAAAACTACGCCATTCCGTATGGCTCGAAGTTGAAGGTCAAGGACGAGCAAAACATCCAGTCCGGACAGGAAATCTGCAATTGGGATCCGCACGCCGTACCGATCTACAGCGAGATGGGCGGGACCATCAAGTTCGAGGAAATCGTCGAAGGCGAAACGTATCGCAAGGAGCGCGACGCGGCAGGTAAGGATCGATTCGTGATCATGGAGCATCGCGGCGAACTGCATCCGCAAATCGTCATCCAGGACGACCGCGGACAGACGTTGGCGAGTTACTACATTCCCGAAAAGGCCTACCTGGAAGTAGAGGAACGCGAGAGGATCGCGGCTGGCAAGTTGCTGGCCAAGACGCCGCGCGAACAATCGGGCATTCAGGACATCACCGGTGGTTTGCCGCGCGTGACCGAGATTTTCGAGGCCCGCCGGCCGCGCGACCCGGCCGTGTTGGCGCAAGTCGCGGGCAAAATTCGCCTGGGCGATCGGAAACGCGGCAAGCGCATCGTTTGGATTCAGCCGGAAGACGACGACGGCAAGGCGCTTGGCACCGAAGTCGAACATCAGGTGCCGGCCGGCAAGCAATTGCGCGTTCACGCGGGCGATTACGTCAAGGAGGGCGAAGCGCTGGTGATTGGCCCGCTGGTCCCGCACGACATCCTCGACATTCGCGGACCCGAGGCCGTTCAGGAATATCTCGTTCGCGAGGTCCAATCGGTTTATCGCAGCCAGCGCGTGGAAATTGACGACAAACACATCGAAGTGATCGTCGGCCAGATGCTGCGCAAGGTAAAAATCGAACAGACCGGAGATACCGGACTTCTGCCCGGCAGC
>JBGQCZ010000045.1:0-14144 GCA_041495645.1 Gemmataceae bacterium
CAGGCGCTGGCGGCCGACATCCAAGGGGAGCTCACGCACGCCCAGCAATTGGGCAATCGCATCAAGCAGCTGGGCGGAAGCGTTCCGGGAAGTCTGAGCGTGAAGCTCACGCAAACCTATCTTCAGCCACCGGCGGACACGACCGACGTGGTGACCATCATCAAGGGGGTCATCAAAGCCGAGGAAGAAGCCATCGCCCACTATCGAACGATCGCCAAGCTCGCGGAAGGCGAGGATTACGTGACGCAAGACCTGGTCGTGACCATCATGTCGGACGAGGAAGGCCACCGGCAGCAGTTCGTGGGCTATCTGAAAGAGTACAGCAAGTAGTCAAATCCGTGCCGCTCGCGGCTTTGCGCGCATTTCCACTTCTTTGGCCGTAACTACAATAAATCCCTGATAATACGCGCGGAATGTGAGTTGAAATCGGAAGCCTCAACGTTTGACCCCAAAATGGGAGTAAGGCCATCTTGGGCGGTCCTGACGCTTTTACCCAAACTCGTTGCCGGATCGGTATTGCTTTCCGGACCGGACAACTTTCGGCAACCCGCCTCATCGGGTATGATTTCGGGTAGGTTTGGACGGGTAGGCGAAATAACGCGGTTCGCGAATACAGGGAAGTCGGCGAATGGAGCGCGAGTTACGCGGTTGCAGCATCCTGATCACCGGCGCGTCGCGCGGGATTGGGCGATGTTTGGCGGAAAAACTCGCCCCACTTGGCGTAAAACTAACACTCGCCGCTCGCGGCGAGTCAGCCCTGATCGAACTGGCCGATAAATTAGGTGTCGCGGGCGCTTTGGTGTTCGCCGTCCCAGCCGATGTATCGGTCGCTTCCGAGCGCGAAGCCCTGGTAAGCGCGGCCGTTGAAAAAGATGGGCGGGCTGGACGCGCTGGTAAACAACGCTGGCGTCGCCAGTTTCGGACATTTCGCGTCATCGTCCGAAGCCGTGCTGCGTACCATCATGGAGGTGAATTTCTTCGCCCCGGCCGAGATGATGCGACTGGCCGCACCGCTGCAAAAGAACCGGGCCGAAACGCCCGTCGGTTGGCAGTCGAAATGGCTGCTTCGAGCAAACCGGTTTTTTCCGCGGTTCGTGGACCGCATGATGGCACGGAAGGTGCGGCAACCTTACAGTTGAGCCGAGGAATCGCAGGATGTGCGGGATTGCCGGGATGATGGATCTCACGGGGCGAAAGCCGGCGCCGACGGCTGTCGTACGGCGCATGGCCGCTGCCATCGTCCATCGCGGCCCGGACGACGACGGCTTCCTCGACCGGCCGGAAGTCTGTCTGGCCAATCGCCGGCTGAGCATCGTCGGTCTCAAGGACGGCAAGCAGCCTCTGGCCAACGAAGACCGCAGCGTTCACGTGGTCTTCAACGGCGAACTGTTCGACTACCCGGAGAAACGCAAGGAACTCAAAGCCAAAGGCCACGTGTTCCGCACCGGGACCGACACGGAACTCTTACCGCACCTGTGGGAAGAGTTCGGCGAAGGGATGTTCGAGCGCCTGCGCGGGCAATTCGCGGTCGCACTGTGGGATGAGAAACAACGACGCCTGTTGCTGGCCCGAGATCGCTGGGGCATCTGCCCGCTGTTCTGGACTATTCAGCAGGTAACCGATGGTGAATTGGCAGGCGGAAAATGGTTGCTGTTTGCCTCGGAGATCAAGGCCCTGTTGGCGAGCGGACTGGTCGAAGCGAAGGCGGACGTTCGCGGGTTGAACCACCTGTTTACGTTCTTCGCGACGCCCGGTCCGGTAACGTGCTTCGAGGGCGTGAGCCAGTTAGTGCCCGGCCGGTACCTGGACTTCCGCCTCGGTCAGACGAATGAGCCGACGCCGAAGACCTTCTACGAATTCGATTTCCCGGATCGCGGCGACGAGATTCGGGATGCCGATCCGAAGCAGCTCACGGACCAGTTCGAGGAAGTGTTCCTCCGCTCGGTCCAAATGAAGTTGCGGGCCGATGTGCCGGTGGTGTCGTATCTGTCGGGCGGAGTGGATTCGTCGCTAGTCGTGGCCATGGCGGGCAAGGTGCTCGGGCGGCCCATCCAGACCTTTACGATCGGCATCGGCGGCGACCCGAAGCTGAACGAGGAACATGAAGCGACGCTCGTGGCCAAGCACGTCGGCTCGACCGAGCGGGTGATTATTCACTGCGGGCACGACGAGTTGCTGGACACCTACCCGGAGCTGATCCGGGCCGCCGAAGCGCCGGTCGTGGATACCTCGTGTGCCGCATTGTTGCTGCTAGCGAAATCGGTGCGGTCGAAGGGTTACAAGGTCGCGCTGACCGGCGAGGGCTCGGACGAATGGTTGGCGGGCTACCCGTGGTTCAAAGTTCAGCGGGTGATGAATGCCCTGAACAGTGTGCCGGGTCTGCCATTTGGCGACCTGCTGCGTTGGGCGTACATGGCCGCGACGCGCACGCCGCAGTTCCCGAAACACACGCTGCGGGAGACGGAAAACCTCCTCGGCGGGCCGAACGCCTGGTTGAACGTTTACGGGCTGATGAGTCTGTCGAAGCTGCGGTTCTTCAGCAACGAGATGTGGGAACGGTTGGACGGGCACAGCCCGTTCGCCGACCTGGCCTTGCCCCGCGAACGGATGCGGAAATGGCACCCGTTCCACCGTTCGCTGATCATCGGCGGGCGGGTGATGCTGCCGGGTCTGCTCCTGGCCTCGAAGGGCGACCGCGTGGCGATGAATTCGTCGGTCGAGACGCGCTATCCGTTCCTCGACGAGGACGTGTTCGCGTTCCTGGCCAAACTGCATCCGCGCTGGAAGTTGCGCGGCATGAAGGACAAGTACTTGTTGCGGCTGCTGGCCGAGCGCTATTTGCCGAAAGAGATCGCTTGGCGGCGCAAGGCGATGTTTCGGGCGCCGATGGACAGCTTCCATTTCGATGGCGGCTCGAAGCACGGCCGCTGGGTCGAACCGTTGTTGTCAGAATCGGCGTTGCGTCAGACCGGGTATTTCGACCCGGCCGCGGTGGCGAAGTGGCGGAAAGAGTTCCGCACCAAGCGCCCCGGCTCGATCTCCCGGACCGCGATCGAAATGGGCCTGGTAGGCGTGACGGCTACACAATTGTGGCATCATACCTACATCGAGAAAATTCGCGAATCGAAAACTGAGCGAGCCGCGGGGCTAGTCCCCGCGGTCTGATGGGAAGAGACACGATGTCCTATGCGTTAGCGACTCTCTGGTTCGACCGGCAGCGGTATCTGCCGGGCATCCTGGCGGTGGCGTTCAGCGCCTTGCTGATCGCGCTGCAGTGCGGGTTGCTATTCGGGCTGCTGGCGGTGACGTCGATCCCGATCGACCGCTCCGACGCGGATATTTGGGTCGGCTCGCAGAAAGTGCTGAGCGTGGACACGGGTCTGAAACCGATTTCGGTAAGCCGAATGACATCTCGTATCTACAGCATGCCTGGCGTTGTGGAAGTCGAGCCGTACATCCAAATGTTTCGCGTTTGGGACATGCCGACCGGCGGTTCGGACCTGTGCATCATCATGGGATGCAAGCTCGGCGACGAAGCCATCGGACCGATACTCGCCCTGGATCCGGAGCTGCGCGAGCGGCTGACGGAAGAGGGCGCGGTTGTCGTGGACGAATCGGAGCTGGAGCGCCTGGACATTCCCGATGCCGCCGAGCAGATCGCGCAGGGCGACCCGGTTTCGGCGAAGATCAACAGCAAGCCGGTGCGCGTGGTCGGACTCATGAAGGGCATGAAGAGCATTGCCGGTCCGTACGTGTTTTGTTCGTTGCCGACGGCTCGAAAGCTGTGCAACCTCGGGCCCGACCAAACGGTATACATGTTGGCCAAGTGCGAAAACCCGAAGGATGCCGAGTCAATCGTTCGAGCGCTCAAAGAGGACTACGTGAAGGTCGAGGACAGCGATATGTCCGTCTTCACCAAGAGAGAGTTCTCGTTTCGTTCGCGGATGCATTGGCTCCTGAAGACCAAGGCTGGCATCGCCCTGGGCTACGCCGCCTTGCTGGGATTGATCGTGGGCGCGGTGGTCACCAGCCAAACGCTCTACGCGGCGACGATGGCCTCCATGCGAGAGTATGCAATCCTGCTGGCGCTGGGAATTCCGCGCTGGCGGCTGCGCCGCACGGTGGTCACGCAAGCATTCTGGATCGGCGTGTTCGGCGTGATCGCATCGGTCCCGGCGACGATGTTGATGGCGGAGCTGGCCAGCCAATTGGGAGTCAAACCGCAATTGTCGCCGGAGTTGATCGCGGGCGCCGCGGGCGTCACGCTGATCATGGCCGTGTTGTCGGGCTTCATCGCCCTGCGCTCGCTGAATCAGATTGAGCCGGTGAACTTGTTGCGCTGAGATGTCATGAACGACGACGATCCAGTCCTGCGTGGTATCGACGTGACTCGGAGCTTCGGCGACGGGGATTCGCTCACTTACGCCCTGCGCGACGTGACGCTGGATTTATTCCGGGGCCAATTAGCCCTGCTCATGGGGCCGTCCGGCAGCGGAAAATCCACGCTGCTGGCCGTGCTCTCCGGCCTGTTGCGTCCGGACTCCGGGCAGGTGCTGGCTCACGATGCCGACAAGATGATCGACATTTGGAAGATGACCGACCGCCAGCGCGAGCGGTACCGTTTGCACCATTGCGGGTTTATCTTCCAGGGCTACAATCTGTTCCCGGCGCTCACGGCCCGGCAGCAACTGGAAATCGTCTTGCGCTGGGGCGACGGCACGCCGGCGCGCGAGGCCCGCGAGCGGGCCGACGAAATGCTAAGCTTGCTGGGGTTGGCGAAGAAGATGCGGCTGCTGCCGAACCAGTTGTCCGGCGGCGAAAAGCAGCGGGTGGCGATCGGCCGGGCGCTGATCAAGAACCCGCAGTTTTGCTTTGCCGACGAGCCCACCGCCGCTTTGGACTGGGCACACGGCGAACACGTGATCGAACTGTTGCGGGCCGCGGCCCACGAACGCGGCTCGACTATCCTGGTGGTCTCCCACGACCATCGCATCGTCCCGTTTGCCGACACGATTTTCAACCTGGAAGACGGCCGGCTGATGGACACCGAATCGACCGGCGATCGCCACGACGCCGCTCGCACGCGCTAGGAGGCACGCCATGAAATGGACTCGCTACTTGAAGCTCTCTTGGGTTATGGGACTGCTCGTCATCACGGCCAGCCTGATCGGCGCCAATCACGTGCTGCATGCCCCCGCTCGCGGTCCGGATGGCCGCGGCGAACAACCACCGGCCAAAAGCGACCGCAGCGCCGCTCGCGGCAATACCGTAATCAGCACTGGCGTGGTGGTGCCTGAAAACGGCATGGTTCCGTTAGTCCCAAACGTTAAGGGCGAAGTCATTGAAGTGATGGTGAAAAACGACCAGATCGTGAAAAAGGACGATGTGCTGCTCAAGATGGATGCCACCGTTGCCGTGAATCTTTTCAAGAAAGCCGAAGTTGGCGTCAAAGAAGCTGAAAGGCAGCTTGAGCAGGCGAAGAGCGGGATGACGATCTATCAGACGACCCATCAGCTTAGGCGTGACGGCCAACTGCTGGTGATCGAAGGCTTGAGAAGTAAACTTGCTGGCCAGAACGAGAAGGTTGCCAAACTCGAGAATTTGGTAAAGCAAAAGCTGTCGGCACAAGCGGAGATCGAGCTTCCCGCCGCGAAAGGCGAAGCCAAGTCGATTGAATTCAATATCAAGGCCGAACAAAAGAAACTGGATGCGATTGATGCTGAAAAACCAGGGAACCTGGTCGCGGGAGCGGAGAATGCACTGGAAGCCGCCAAGCTGGAGCGTGATCTAGCGCTGTACCGCGTGGATGCCTGCGTGCTTAAGGCGCCTGCCGACGGCGTCATCATGGAGGCATATTCCTCCGTCGGCACGAAATTCGGCGAGCAACTGGTCAAGCCCGCGTTCTTGTTTTACAGCGGTAAGCTGATCGTGAAAGCCGAAATCTATCAGGAATCGGCGCATCGCGTGGCCGTCGGCCAGACTGCCGAAATCACCGACCACAGCAACAACGGGCAGAAATGGACCGGCAAGGTGATCTCGGTCGGCCGCGGCTTTCTGCCGAGACGCGAAGCAACCGCCATTACCGATTTCATTCCGCAGAACCAGGAAATGGTTCTCGAATGCCGCATCGCCCTGGATCCAGACCAAAAGACGCCGTTCGTGAACCAGAAAGTCCGCGTCCGGCTCGCCGGTAATTGACTACACTATATGACCGTGCGTGATTTCGCAGCACACAAGCCTGACGCGCCAGCGAAGGAAGGCGGCCCTCCTTCGCTGGCGCGTCAGGCTTGTGTGCTGTTTTCTTGGTGATTTTGTGCCTTTGTGGTCATCTTGCATCGTTCTTCGGAGAGTTCCTTATGGTCCGTCATTTCGCCGCGGTTTGTGTCCTTCTCTTCCTCGTGCCGTTCGCCGTTCGCGCCGGGTTGCCCGAGTACGTCAAGAAGGCCGAACCGGATTTCTCCTGGAAGATCGAAAAAACCGACAAGCTGGGCACCGGCACGATTTACACGATTCACTTGGTCTCGCAGACCTGGCAAGGCATCAAGTGGGACCACAAGCTCCTAGTCCTGCAGCCGAAGAATGTGAAGCCGGCCGAGACCATGCTCCTGATCAATACGGGCGGAGCCCCCACCGGCGCGATGCAGATAATCGGCTTGGAACTTGTCAAACGCATCGGATCTCCGGTAGCCATTCTTTTCGGCGTTCCGAATCAGCCTCTCTTCGACGGCAAGAAGGAAGACGCCCTGATTGCCGAGACATTCGTGCGTTTCCTGGACGGACAGGGCAAGGACGAGTCCTGGCCGCTGCTTTTCCCGATGGTGAAAAGCGTGGTCAAGGCTATGGATGTGCTGCAAGCGTTCGCGAAGCAAGAATGGAATCACGAACTGAAGAGTTTTATCGTTTCCGGCGGGTCGAAACGCGGTTGGACGTCGTGGCTCACCGGCGCCTCGGACGAACGCGTCAAGGCCATCGCCCCCATGGTCATCGACACGCTCAATATGAAGCCGCAAATGGAGCATCAAATCGAATGCTTCGGCAAACCGAGCGAAATGGTCAAGGACTACGTCGAACGCGGACTGATTCCCATGCCGCCGACTGCCGAGGCCAAGCGTCTTTGGAGCATGGTGGACCCGTATTTTTACCGCGACAAGCTCAAGATGCCCAAGTTCATTCTCAACGGGGCCAACGATCCCTATTGGACGACCGATGCCTTGAACCTGTATTGGGATGACCTGCAAGGCGAGAAGTACGTTTGCATCACGCCCAACGCCGGCCACGATTTGCAGGAAATGCCGGAAAACGGCAAACCGGACCTGGTCAAATCGCGGGCGCGAACGCTCAACGGCATCAGCGCATTCGTCAAGCATCAAATATCCGGCGCGGCCATGCCGAAGGTCACTTGGGAGCACAACAATACCGAGGATGGCAAGCTGCGCCTTTACGTTCACACCAATCCCCCGCCAAAGACCGCTCGGTTATGGGTCGCAACATCCGACAACAAGGACTTCCGCAAATCGCGCTGGATGGAAAAGGAAGCCAACATCACCGGCGCCGGCAAACTGGTGGTCGGCGTGGTTCCGCCGCCGGAAAAAGGCTGCCTGGCACTCTACGGCGAAGTCGAGTACGAAATCGATGGAGTGACCTATTCGTTAAGCACTCAGATGCGAGTCTGCGAGAAAAAGTGACTTACGGCTTTCCAATTAGCCGTACATGATTCTGCACACAAGCCTGACGCGCCAGCGAAGGATCGGGGGCTTCCTTCGCTGGCGCGTCAGGCTTGTGTGCTGCACTGTCATCTAGTCTCCAGCCTCCAGCCTGAATTTCGGGTTTGCGCCGGCGACGGCTCTCGGTAAGATAAGCCGAGGGATATTTCGCAGGAGATTACTTCATGAGTTGGGCCACGACGCTTCGCCGGCCGATGTCGCCGCGTTGGTTGTACCTGATGATCGGTATTCTCGCGTTCGTGTGCCTGGTTTGGCTCTTCTCATTTTTCAGGGCCACAGACCCGCTCCGCAGCCTCCGCGCCCAAGGCAAACAGGAGAAAGCCCCGGACCTCGTCGGCGGCACCGATTGGCTCAATACCGCGAAGCCCCTCTCCATCCACAAAGACCTGAAAGGCAAGATCGTCATTCTCGACTTCTGGACCTTCTGCTGCATCAATTGCATTCATACGCTTCCCGATCTCGCCAAGCTCGAAAAGAAATACGCCAACGAATTGGTCGTCATCGGCGTGCATTCGGCCAAATTCGCCAACGAGAAGATCACGGCCAACATCCGCAAGGCCATCCTGCGCTACCAAATTCGCCACCCGGTGGTGAACGACCCCGACCAGAAGATTTGGGACTCTTACAATTGCGAATCGTGGCCCACGTTGGCCGTGATCGACCCGGAAGGCAATTTTCTCGGCATCCGGCAGGGCGAGGGGAATTACGATCTTCTCGATCGCGTCATTCAAAAGCTCATCGACAAGCATCGCAAGAACAAGACGCTCAACGAAGAGCCGATTCATTTCGCCTTGGAAAGGGAACTCGAGCAGCCGCTGAATTTCCCGGGCAAGATCCTGGCCGATGAGAAATCGAGACGGCTGTTCATCGCGGACAGCACGAATCACCGAGTCGTCGTCACTGATTTCGAGGGCAACAAGCTCGCCATCGCCGGCATCGGCGGGGCGGGCAACAAGGACGGCGCGTTCGACCAGGCCCGGTTCAACGATCCGCAAGGCATGGCGTTGAAGGACGAGATTCTCTACGTGGCCGACCGCAAGAATCACACCATCCGGGCGCTCGATCTCAAAGACAAGACGGTGAGAACCGTGGCCGGCACTGGCGAGCAGGACCGCGACAGCCGCGGGCTCGGCGGCCCGGCACTCAAGATCGGCCTCAATAGCCCCTGGGACCTGCTCCTCGGTCCCGACGGCAACACGATTTTCATCGCCATGGCCGGCCACCATCAGATTTGGACTTTGGACCCCAAGGATGAACGGCTCGACGTCCATGCCGGCGAGGGCCGCGAGAACATCAAGGATGGCTCGCTGGCTTCGGCTTGGTTTGCCCAACCGAGCGGGCTCACCACCGACGGCAAAGAGCTGTACGTCGCCGACTCCGAAGTAAGTGCGATACGCGCCGTGAGCTTCAATTTCCGCGGCAGCGTGCGCACGCTCGTCGGCAAGGGCTTGTTCATCTTCGGCGACAAGGACGGCAAGGGCGAGGCCGTCCGGCTCCAGCATGCGCTCGGAGTGGTCTATCACGACGGCAAGCTCTACGTGGCCGATACTTACAACAGCAAGATCAAGGTGCTGGACCCGAAGACGTCCGAATGCAAATCGTTCGTAGGCGACAAAGGCGGTTGGCTCACGGAGCGGACGTTCAACGAACCGGGCGGCATCAGCTATGCGGCCGGCAAGCTCTACGTCGCCGACACCAACGCCCACCGCATCCGCGTGGTGGACCTGAAAACCAAAGCCGTTACCACGCTCAAACTAACCGGTGTGCCGCCGGTCGTGTCGAAGTAATAGAAAAGGAGCCCGCAGCGCCAGCAAGGAGAGCGACACGGCCTTGCTTGCGCTGCGGGCTCATGACCAGTTTACGTTTCGCGCTCGCAGTTTCAGGAGGAATCATGATCTCATTTCGTTGGCTCGGAGCCGCGGCAATTGTCGGTCTCATGGCATCAACCGCTCCGGCTCAAAATGAATCTTTCGCCGACGTGGTGAAGAAAGTCGAAGCCAAGTTCGACAAGGCCAGCGCCAAGCGCGGCGAAGCGATCACCTGGAAGCTGACCATCGAGTTGGCCGAGGGCTGGCATACCTACCCGACCAAACAAGCCGACCCGCGAGCGGACTCGTATGTGAACAAGATCAAGTTCCCGACCGGAGTGGGAGCGGCATTCGTCGCCGAGTTGAAGGAGCCGAAAGGCGTTACCAAGACCGAAGACGACGCCAAGGTCAACATGATTGAAAACGTGGGCGTTTGGGAACGAACGGTAGTAATTCGCCCCGATACCAAGCCCGGGAAACTCAAGATCACGGTGCCGGTGCGCGTCATGGCCTGTGCCGACCGCTGCCTGCCGCCGCAAACGATCAATGTGGAGGCCGAGATCACGGTGAGCGATGCACCCGCGGTGGCGGTGGACCCGAAGTACAAGAAGGAATTAGAGAAGAAGTAAGCTGCGCTGCGATGCCAGGGCCGGTTGATTCGAGGTTGCGCGATGAAGGCGATGAGTTGGTTAGTTGCAGTTATTGTCGTGGCATGGACGGCCGCGAACGCACCTGCTCAGTCCACCTTTGCCGAACGCGCAAAGGTCACGGTAGATGTAATTCCTCCCAAAGCAGTGCGCGGCGCGTTGGTCACCTGGAAGATGACCATGGAGCTGACGCTGGGGTATCACACTTATCCAACCTTTCAGCCCGATAAACTTGCCGAGTCTTTTGTCACCAGCTTTCGAAAGCCAAAATTTGGCCCGTTTGTCTTTGTCGGCGACGTGGAGGGTCCGAAATCACATCCAGGGGAGTTTAATACCGACATCGGCGCAAGGGTGGAAGAAATTGACGGCACGGCACATTGGCAATGGCAATTCATCGTTCACCCAAAGGCGAAACCAGGCACCTACAAGCTCAAGGTCTCAGGCACTCTGCCGGCATGCGATAATAAGGGGTGCACGAATGGCGATCCTCCTGAAGTAGACTTTACTATTCTCGAGGGCACCCCGGAGGAAGTCAAAAAAGAGTTTCGCGAGGAGGTGGACAACTTCCCGCTCGAAAAGCCGCTACCCGGTGCGAACGGAAATGGCCCGCCGCGAAGCACTCCGAAGTCTGCCCAGCCGCCGGATCAAGAATCCGGTGTGGTTACGCCGGCCGCGTCGTTGGAAGAGCACGCCGCGAACTTGGAGCTTGTTCGACAACTCTTGCCGAAACCTGAAAAACGGACTGAGGTAGTGGAAACGGGTTTGTGGGCATTTCTCGGCGCCGCGGTGTTTTGGGGAGCCGTCGCGCTCATTACGCCATGCGTATTCCCGATGATTCCAATCACGGTCAGCTTCTTTTTGAAACAATCGGAAAGCGAGCATCATCGGCCAATCCGCATGGCGACCATCTATTGCGGCACCATTGTTGTCGTGCTCGGTATCGCCGCGCTGACTCTGTTGACTACATTCCGCGCACTCAGCGTGCACTGGGCGACCAACATCGTGCTGGGCGGGTTGTTCGTGTTCTTTGCGCTGAGCCTGTTCGGCATGTACGAGATTGTGCTGCCATCCAGTTGGGTGGCGTTCACCTCGCAACGTGAAGGGCGCGGCGGCATCGTTGGCACGATTTTCATGGCGCTGACGTTTACCATCGTCAGTTTCACGTGTGTGGCGCCATTCCTCGGCGGATTCGGCGGCATGGTCGATTCGGGAATACCCAAATGGCAATTAGTGCTCGGTGCGTTCGCGTTCTCAACTACCTTCGCCTCGCCATTCTTCGTGCTGGCGCTGTTCCCAAGCCTGATTAAGAAACTACCCCAAAGCGGATCGTGGTTGAACAGCGTGAAAGTGGTCATGGGTTTCCTGGAATTGGCCGCGGCATTGAAGTTCTTGCGTACCGCGGAGTTGCGCCTCCTGCCCATGCCGCAGTATTTTACCTACGACCTGGTGCTCGGCATTTGGATCGCGATGGCGTTCATTTGCGGTCTTTACCTGTTGAACTTTTTCCGCCTGCACCACGATGAGCCGATTGAACATATCGGCGTGATGCGCATGTTGCTGGGCCTGGTGTTTCTGGCGCTCGGCGCATACTTGGCGCCGGCCATGTTCAAGCAAGGTAAAGGCGAGGGCCAACGGCCCGGCGGCGTGGTTTATGCCTGGGTCGATTCATTCCTCTTGCCCGAGCCAAGCCAAGAGGATTTGCCCTGGTCGGTGAATTTGAAGGGCACGATTGATGCCGCACGCCAGGAGCTTGAGAAATCCGGCAAGCGCCAGTTCATTTTCCTCGACAACACCGGAATCACTTGTACGAACTGCAAGTACAACGAACGGTCCATATTCAGCCGTGGCGAGATCCACAAACTGCTGCTCGGGTACCGATTGGTACAACATTACACGGACGAGGTGCCGGCATCGTTCTACGAACAGAAAGTAGACAAGGATCGCCGCGTGGAAGAAGCGCACGATCTAAATCTGAGCTTCCAGAAGCAGATGTTCGGCACCGAACAATTGCCGCTCTACGTGGCAATGGAAGTGACCAAGGACAAAGTCCTGGTCCGCGGCGTGTATAGCGAAGGCAAGATCAACGATGTGTCCGCGTTTGCCGAGTTCTTGCGCAATTCGCGAAAATAACCGTCCACTATTCTTCACTCCGATCGACATAAGTTGTTGTAGCCGCAGGCTTTAGCCTGCGACGGCCTGCGACGGCCCGAGTCGCCCGGCGCATGCCGCATGGCGGCATCCGAACATCGCAGGCTAAAGCCTGCGGCTACAACAACTTATGTCGTTCTGGTCTAAGGCGCACGATTTGGGCGCGCGCCGGCTGGCGCCCTGACACCCTTACCGTTTCCCAAGCAGGAAACCGCTGTTTCTTGGTGAGCCTTGTCTGTGCCTTAGATGATTTGGTCCGCGTCCACATCCGCTTTCGTCGGCCGCTTCGATTGCTCCGACATGGATTTGCCCCAAACAACGTAATGGAATAGACCCAGCGCGATCAGCGTGCCGAGCACGCCGGTGCCGACCACGAACAGTTCGCCGAACAGGAGATAGCCGAATCCCAATGCTCCCGATACGAACATGGCGACGACCAGATAGGTCAGCGCGTTCGAGGGGTTGGGTTTTCGCGGTGCGGTCATGATTACGTCCCGGGGCGTTTGCCCCACATTTCTTCCTCGGCGAAAGGATGGAAGGAGCGGGTTGGCTTCGGGTCGGGCCGCGATTTGAGGATCGCTTCGGCCAGGAACAGGTCGGCCTTGGTGGTGATCTTGATATTGGTCGCGGGACCGGAAACGATCTGGATCGGATGACCGAGCGCCTCGACGAGTTGGGAGTCGTCGGTAATGGGTTGCGCGACCTTGGCCCGGTTGGCATAGGCGGCCAGGAGCCAATCGCGGCGGAACACTTGCGGGGTTTGCGCGAGCCAGAGGTGATCGCGCGGCAACGTTGCCTCGATTTTTCGTTTCTGCGATGCGGTGCGCTTGATGGTGTCGTTGATTTGGGCGGCGAGGATGGCGGCTCCGTATTGTGACGCGGCGCCGAACACCTGGTCGATCTGTTCGTTGCCCAGGCACGGACGCACCGCGTCGTGTACCGCCACGAAATCCGCTTCGGGGATCACTTGGGCAAGGGCATTGGCGACCGAGTCGAAGCGCTCGGCCCCGCCCAGCACTACCTTCACGTTCATGAAGACGATATTGGCCCGATAGCGGCGCTCGAACATCTCCTGGTCATCGGGCGCGATCACGAGAAGGGTTTGCACGACGTCGTTGCGGGCGACGAAGAGTTCGGCGGAGCGCAGCCAGACGGCCCGCCCGTCGAGGTTGGCGTACGGTTTTTTTTCCTTATCGCCGAAGCGGGACGATTTCCCGGCGGCGGGCATGATGACGGCGAATTTGGGCATGGGGACGGCTCCTGACCACAGGAGCCATTCTAAACGCCCGGCGGCACGATTGCCAGTTGCCCGCGAACGCCTTCGAGCGTCTGGAGAAACCGGGTTATTTCTTGCTGATGCTCATTCAGTGCGGCTTCATCAGTTACGGCTTGGCGCTCGGCTTGCTCGACCTGGGCCTGGCAATCCTGCAGACGCTCGCCGACCCGTTCCAGAACCCGCTGCCACGAAATGTGTCGTTCGTCCGACAGATCGCTGGTCAACAATGGTGACTGCAAGGCTTGTTCGTGGCGGGCCACTTCGATGGCGGTTTGGTCGAGCGAATCGCGCAATTGATCGAGCATTCGCGTCCATTCGGCGGTTTTCATGGCAGAGTCCTTGGCGAGCCAGAAGCGTAAGCGCCTGGAGCCGTCCTACTCCAGGCGCTTACGCTTCTGGCTCGCCTATTGACTACCTGATTTTCGCTCTTGACACAACCTCGGCTGGCCGGCATAAGCCGTGCCTTCGTTGTTCATGGTGAAGAGCGGACCGGGCCCGTCGGGGGATGCGCGCGGTTCGAAGGGGGAATCCATGAAGCGTC
>JBGQCZ010000046.1:0-14067 GCA_041495645.1 Gemmataceae bacterium
CGAAGCGGGCGTTGCCTTCGGTCGGTTTTCCAAGCTTCAATACATGGGTCGTGGGTTTCATGTCCGCGTCGCCATCGACCGTGATCGTGAGCGTGTCGGCGGGCGGATTCAGGCCGAATTCCTCGAGTTTCACCCCGGCGCCGTAAGCGGCGATCTTCTCCGCTTGCAGGAATTCCCAGAGCCGCAAGACCGCGCCGATCGTCGGCTCATCGGCCGGGAACGAAACCGTTCCCGACTGAATCTTCCAGACCTTGCCTTCCTTGATCGCGGTCATCTTCGCAGTGCCGCCGCGCTCGATCTTGCTGATGCGGCGGCTGTCGACCAGCACCAGCTTGCGGTCGAGCAGATCGAGCGCCGATTTGTTGGTGTTCAACAGAACGGAATCGGCGACTCGAAACACCGCCGGGTCGTCTCCCAGTTTGGCAAACAATTCCGGCTTGCCCGGAACCGCTTTCCCGATGAGCAACGTACGCTCTTTCGAGATTTCCTTGCCGTCTTTGTCCTTTTCATTCGCGGTGATCGTGAGCTTCAACTGCGGCTTATCGAGGCCGAACTCCGCCAGGTTCGCGGCGGTGTGCGCCTGATAGCCGAGGAGCCTTAGCAATGCGATCGCATCGACGATCGGCAGAGCTTGACCTCCGCTGACAGCGGCATCAAACGGCTTGGTGATTTTCCAGCTGAAGCCTTCCCGCTTCAGTTCGTAGTTCTCTTTCTCGCGCTCCACCCTCAACCCGGTCAAATCGTCGGGCGCGAGGGTCCAAAGTTGCAGCGGGCGATAGTCCAACGAAGCCTTGTCGATCGCGTCGCGAAGTTCTTTCTTCACGACAAATATGCTCGTGCCGCCGGCAAGCTTGGCGAAATACTCGGGCTTCATTTCGCGCTGCTTGCCGATCAACAGCGTTTGGGCCGACTTGGCCGCGTCGGCAAACGCGACTGTGGCGGTCAAGTCCGGCTTGTCCAGTCCTGCTTTGGCCAAATCCTCTGGCTTGGGCGCGTCATTCACGTACTCCACGGCTTCCAGCCGGCCCAGATCGTCTGCCAGGTTGCCGGCCTTCGCTTTGTCGGCGGCGACCGCGACCGGAGCCGTCAGCTTCCAGTCGCTGTCCGCGTGTTGCAGCGTGAACGACTCCGCAGCCCGCTTCACGTCGATCTTGGCAACTCCGGCCGCGTCGAAATCCAAGACGCGCCGGCCGCGATAGGCCAACGCCGGCCGTTCGGCCAGCTTGAACGCGCTTTCATCCACGGCATTGACGCGCTCGCGCCCGCTCACGCGGACATTGACCTTCTTCGCCGTCGCATCTTGCTTGCCGAACGTGAACGCGATGTTGCGATTTCGCTTCGTCTTGGTTTCGCCGGGACCCGGAAGCTCCTCTTCCAACGTGAGCGAAATCTGAATGCCATTGGCTGGGTCGAACCCGGCGTCTTTCAAATTCGGGTTATCGATCACGTCCTTGTCGCGGGCTTCCAGTCCAGCCAGCTTGTCGAGAAGCTCGGTTACCTTCTCGAATTCGCCGAGTGCCTGAATCGGCTGGGCCACTCGCCACTTGTCGCCCTTCTCGTCCTTTTCCTTGGTCAAAACAATCGTGCCGCCCGGCTGCTTGATTTCGATTTTGTTCACGTCCTTGCCCTGAAAGCGCGCCAGTTTGTCATCGCGAAGGACGTTGCCGGCGGGAAACAGGTCGAGAATCTTGCCGGCCTTCACTTCGAAGACAATGGGCTGACCGTCGAGGCGGGCGTAGCGGAATTCCTCGCGAATGATCGGCGGCGGCATGGGCGGCATGCCCGGCCGCATCGGCGGCGGTGTGCCCATTTTTTCGGTGAAACGGACCACCTTGCCGAGATGCAGCGCGATCGAATCGCCGTTGGCCAGCGTCACGGTTAGCTTGTATTCGGGTTTGTCCAACCCGGTGCGCTGGAGCAGCCAATCCGTCCAGGCATTCGGAAGTTTTCCGTCGAAGAGCGAATTCAGGTTGTCCAACCCGTCCAGCGGCGCTGTGATGAGCGAACTGGCCAAAAAAGCGCCGGGATCGGACGGCGCGAATTGTTCGGCCCAAAGAACGGGAATGGCGCTCAATAGCGCCTTGAGCTTTTCCGGGTCCGCGCGATCCTTAAACGGCTCGACGATTTCCCATTGCTCGGCCAGTTGCAATGGGTCCATCCGTGCCCGCGTCTGGTCCGGATTGGCAAGCTTGACAGGCTTCTCTTCGGACTTGAGCACGACCTTGCCCTGGGGTCCTTCGACCGCCAAGGATTTGACTAGCGGAATGAGCACCGTGCCCGACGGCGCTTCTGGAGACGGCCCGAACGGGTTGGCCGGTTTCGAGTCGGTGAACTTGACCCGGTCAGCATCCGGGAAAATCTGGCGGCGCAGATAATATTCGCGCGGCCGTTTGAGAATGGGGATGATGCCCGGGCCGAGGCGCACGACTTCGGACATGTCGCCGATGCGGACATACGTCGGGCGGCCAAAGGGCCCGGTTTCGGCCGTCTCCGGTTCACCAAACGCAAGTTGAAAGTTCTTTTCGCCTTTGACCTCGACCATTACGGGATGTTGGGACGGATCCAAGCCGAATTGATGCAAGTCGGCGTTCGAACTCGTCAGCGGGACGACCGCGAAGCGCGAATGCAGACCGGAAATGAGCCCGACGAGTTCTTCGGCTTCGGCCTTGCGCGTCGGCCATTTGCCGGGCAGGGCCCAGACGTCGCCGGCGCCGCGGTCAAGTTCAACCGTCTCGCCGCCGTTTCGCACTTTGATTTCCCGAATTCGACCCGCACGAAGGTCCTCGTCGAGAATTTTCGGCGACCCGGCGCCTTGGGGATTAGCCGGTTCAGGCATCAAGCCGATCTTGGGAGCGAACATCGGCCAGGTCCACAAGAATGCGCCGCCGCCCACCAACAGGACCAACAAGGCGAAAGTTGTGCGAAGATTCATGATCGTCATTCCAACTGATGTCGATTCGCTTATCGTGTTCGCCGCAGCAGCAGCACGGCGAAGCCCATGCATGCGAAGAGAAAAGGCAGTTGCAAGAAAGCGCCCCAGCGCCAGAGAAATTGGTCGCGCTCCGACAGTTCGGCCCGCGGATATTGCCAAACTTTTTCCGCGTGCGGCAGCCGATCCTCGCGGGCAAGCAGCCAATTCACGGTCTGTAACAGCAATTGTTCCCGGGCCGGGGAAAGATCGGGCTGGGAAGCATCCGCACTGACGAACACGCCGCCATGCCCAATCGCCGCCACGCGCACGGGGATCGGCCGATAGGCCGGGTCGCTCTTCGTGTAGAGGTCGCTCGGAATCAACGACTCCGCTACGAGCGACACCGGAATCAATCCATTCATCGGCTGCCCGGCGAGAACCAGAGCCGACGCCTTCAGCGCCCGATACTTGCTGTCGATCAATTCCGGCGGAACGGTGGTTTGCAAAGCAACGCCGACCGGAAATGGACCGCGGCGCTCTTCGTTGGGCGTGCCTTTCTTAGGATCGTCGGGCTTGGCCGGCTCGAAACGCGGCGTATAGGCGCGCTCCGGGAACGGCTTCTCCTCGTTCCAACTCGCCGGGTCCGTGAAGAGGAACACGCCCTGATAGGCCGGCTTCGCGCGGATGGACGTGAAATACACCGGCCGCGGATAGCGCAGCTTGATGTCGAGCTTTTGGCCGACGCTCCGACCGATGAGTTGCAGGCTATTGCGCAACGGATTTGGCACGGCCGCAGCGTCGGCGAAGCCTTGGGCAGCCGGAGAATCCAAATCGAGCGGCGGAATCTCGACGGCCTGCCCGCCGCCGAGCGGATTCACGCGTCGCGCAGCAAACGCGCGGCTCTCCGCCGTGAACAGAATCGTCTGGTTGCCGAAGACGATCCCCAGTTCGCCCATCAATTGTTCTAGCGCGTCGCCCTCGGCCGCATCAATCGGCATTCGCTCGGACGGCTCGTTGGTCGGGCCGAACATGACGAATACCGGCTTGCCCGAGCGGACGAACGTCCGAATCGCCGAAACCTGGGCGTCATTTAAGCGATGAACCCGTGAAGGAATTCGCTGACCGGTCATCAAGTCCATCAACGTCATTCTCGGAATGATCAGCAAGTCGCATTCGGCCAGCAACCGGCTGGTTTTTTCCTTCACATTCGACATGCGCTTGCCTTCAACCACGGTTTCCTGCCGCGACAGCTTCGCGAGTTCGACCTCGTTTTTCCGGCGTTCCTCCTCCATTTGCTCGAGCTCAGAAGTGATCGCGGTAATCAGCGTTTCGTAGCGATCAAGATTGAGCTTGCGGTCCGGTTCGGTCAAGGCGCGACCCCGGAGTTGATCGCTGAAGGTCCTGCTCAATTGTTCGAGGGTGCTCTCCTTGAACAATTTGACCGCTTTTTCATACGACTCGCGTTGCGCTTTGCCGGCCGGGATCACTTCGTTCAGTTCAGCCTGCTCCTCCTCCAGCATTTCGAGCCGGCTTTCCGCATAGGTGTAAGCCGCCGGCTCGGGTTCTCCTTCTCCCCAGCGCTTGAGCAATATGTCTTCCACTTCGAAGCCGTTGTTGGTGAGGCTCTTCTTCAAGCCGGCGAGTGAAAACTCGTTGGCGGAGCCGTGGGTGCTAAGCCATTCGTGAATCACCGCCACGCCGATTCGCGGCCGCTTTTCCTCGATCGCCAACACGCGGCGAACGAACGGCTCGACTCCTTGCGGCAACAGCACGAGGTTGCCCCGGCCGTTGTCCGCTGCCTTCGAGGCGGTCTTGTCGAGTTGGTAGAACTCGTGAAAGTCCAATCGCTGAATGTTCTTGCCGGCGCAAAAGAACACACTGCTTTCGGGGGCGTCGGCGATCGCCTCTTTCAAGCCCGGAAACGCGGCGGTTTCGGCTTCGAATTTCTGGTCGTAGTTTTCGTCTTCCACGTCGAGCACCACGACGCGGAATTGCGGGCCAAACTCGCGCAGTTGATCGACCAAGTCCTCGATCTTCTCGACGATCTTGTGCTCGGCCGCGGAATCGTAGCGATCCGCTTTCTTCTTGGAAAATCGGTTGTGGTCCTGATGCTGATAATTGACGATCACCGTTGTTTCGCCGCTGAGTTTCTTCAACTCGGCCGCGACATTTTCGGGCAACGTGAACGCCCGGTCCCGCGTGCAATCCCAGCGTTCGTAATGGCCTTGCCGGTAGTAGTCGAACGACCAGAAATTGATGCCGGCCAGAATCGCCACGGCCAACGCGATCTGGACGAGCACGTTCATTCCCAATGCGCTGCGCCGGCCCGCCGCTTGCCACATCGAGCCGGCAGATTCCAGCGCGATCACCAGCAACCCGATGGCCGCCCCGCCCACCAGCATGTACACGGCGCCGATTTCAATCGGATCGCCTTGCCCCTGCAGCGCTGATTTCAATCGCTCCAACGAAATCCGGCCCGGCTCCGCGGCTAGGCCGAGCGCGCCGGCGCCGGCCAAGACCAGCCCGACCAATCCGAGGAACCGCAGTAAGAAGCGAAGCATAGCTAATTACCTCACCGCCAACGGCGGCTCTCGAGGCTGCGTACCGTCAAGAACAGGCAGCACAATATCACACTGGCGTAAAGCACCAGGTTGCGGGAATCGATCAAACCGCGGGTAAAGTCGTGATGAAAATGCACCGGCACGCTGAAGAAATTTCGCAACCGATAGTCGAGACTGCCTGTGTCCGTCTCGGGGCGCCAAAATGCCGGTAAGACAAACGCCAGACTGAGCCCCAACGAAATCAGCGCCGCGACCATTTGGCTCTTCACCATCGAACTGACGAGCATGCCGATCGCCAGAAACATCGCACCAGCCAGCACGATGCCTAGATAGGAAGTCACTACCGGCCAGTGATCGATGCGCGACACGATGTGGATCAGCGAAACGTCTTCCTTCACGAAATGCCGCCAACCGTAATAGGCGGTGTGCGCGAATGCCAGCAGCAACCAGACTCCGAGAACGAACCCCACGAGCGTGTCGAATCGATAACCGCATGGTCTGCCAATCAAGAGCGGGGCAGCGACCAGGAACACCAGGCCCAATAGCCCCGCCGCAGACAAGACGGCTCCGGATTTGATGCTGCCATCAACGAAAAGCAAAGTCGCACCGGCCGCGAACAGCGCAATCAGCGGGAGGAGAAATAACACCAGCTTGATTCCGGGCCGGATCGGCGCGGCCAAGAGCAGAAGAATAATCGCCATGGCCCCAACGCCGCCAAGCATGCTGATGGCGCTCAGCGACCATTCCGGGTGGAATTCCGCCTTTTGCAGGCCGATCAACGCTGGTAGATACAGCAACGTCGGCAGCCACAGGACCACGTAGAAGCCCATGGCGGCGATGAACTTGGCGGCTACGACTTGCCAATCGCGGATCGGGGCGGTGAGCAGCAATTCCAACGTCCCGCTGCTTCGCTCCTCCGCGAAGAGCCGCATCGTCAGGAGAGCGGGAATCAGCAGGAACACCAGCCAGAACCGCTCGTCGCCCAGCATTTCCTGCATGGGATACTCAATGCCGACGGGCCCCTTCTTGGTGAGAAGGTCCAGGGCGACGAAGCCAAACAGGTAACCGGTGCCAAGAAGGAACACGGTCAAAGCAACGTACGCGATCGGCGACAAGAAGTATGCCGTAAATTCGCGGCGAATCAGAGTCAGCATCGGTCGCATGGCAATTCAATCCCCGCCGGTGATGCGCACGAACAGTTCTTCCAGTTGCGCGGCGTTTTCCCCGCCCTTGAGCGAGCGGTCCAGAGCCACCTGGCCCTTGTTGATGATGATTACGTGGTCGCAGGTCCGTTCGACCTCGGACAAAATGTGTGTCGAGAGGATAACGGTGTGTTCTTCTCCGAGTTCGCGGATGAGTCCGCGGGTTTCGCGAATCTGGGCCGGGTCCAACCCGGACGTCGGTTCGTCGAGGATGAGCACTTCCGGTTCCGCGATGAGGGCGTCGGCGAGGCCGACCCGCTGGCGATATCCCTTCGAGAGCGTGCTAATGAGTTGGCGGCGCACGTCTTTGAGCCAGCAGCGATTCATCACGTAATCCATTCGTGACCGCCGCTTTGAGCCGTAAATGCCTTTCAGCCCAGCGCGGAAGCGCAGGTACTCCTGCACGCGCATTTCGCCATAGAGCGGGCAGCTTTCGGGCATGTAGCCGATGCGGCGCCGTACTTCGGTGGGATCCCAAAAAACGTCGTAGCCGGCGACTTGCACCGTGCCGGACGTGGCCGTGAGATATCCCGCCAGGACGCGCATAGTGGTGGACTTGCCGGCGCCGTTTGGTCCGAGAAAGCCGACGATCTGGCCTTCCATGACATCGAAGGACACATCGCGGACCGCAGCGTAATCGCCGTAATACTTGGTCAGGTGTTCGACGTGGATCATGCCGCGACTCCGGGGTGTGGAATTCGGGTAGGCGCAGCGTGGGCGGTTGGCCTCGGAATCTCGTGCAAGATTCTGTGATAGGCGCAGACTGTTGCCTTGGCAAGTGACGTAGTTTGGGGAAGCACGATGCAATCGTTGCGAAGAGAGGTGTCGGCTTTAAGTTCTTTGCAAGCCCATAAAAGAGGTGCGGGCACGGGGTGATTTCTGATGGGGACTCGCAACCCATCAGACCCCGTGCCCTGCTCGAAGGGAGGTTTTGGTAGGTCTTACTGCTCGGGTTTGGGACTCGCTACCAAACCCGAACGATGGATAAGAAAGGCAATGTGCGTGCCAATACGCGATTTCTTCAACGCTCGATTTGAATCAAGACTCACAACCCATTAAACGACAATGCATTAGTTCCATCGGCGACTTGGAAATACGCGGGGCTTGGGAGAATAGTTGAGGTCCGGCGAGCACCGATGCGGCGAAATGAGACATGATGGAGCGGAATCGTGCGCACGTATGTTCGATTTGGATGCTCAGTTTGCACAAGAACGAAAACGACCACGGATTTCACTGATCGCACGGATAAGAAACTGGACAGCAGTGTTTTTCTATCCGCGCGATCAGTGAAATCCGTGGTTCATCTCTTGCAAAAATCACTTCTTCGGAGCCTGAGGCAGATTTGCTTTTTCCTTTTCGTACCAGTCTTTCCATTTCTTCATCGAAATGTCGCGGCCCTTGTCGTCGCTGAAGCCCAGCAGAGTCGGCGACATGAACAGGTTCTGGGCCGAGAAATTGCCGGGAAACGCCTTCATGTACGCGAACTCGTAGTCGCCCAGGTTTTGCCCGGTCAGGTGCACGAGCATGCCCAGTGCCACGTCGCGCAATTGGGTCGTCATCGTCACGTTCTTGTTGTTCATTCCAAACTGCGTTGTCCCGCATGAGCCCTTGTCTTCGAGGAACGGTAGAATCTCGGGAATGACTTCCTTGCCGCCGAGTTTGGCCAGCGCGCCCAAGGCCATCGCCCGTAGCCACGGCTGATTTTCCGACTTCTTCAGCATCTCGCGGGCGATTCCCAGTCCCTCCTTGATCTCCAAATTCACGAGCAAGTAAATGTCGCTATGGATCGTGTTTTCATTCCAGTTCGTCAGGTATTTGACGATCAGCTTGCGCACGACCTCATTGCCCTTGAGAACGTTCTTGCCTTGCGGCGAATACGAAAGGCTGTGCAGGGCATTGCTGAAGTTGGCGCGAGCGGTTACTTCGAGCTTGAGTTTTGGATTCTGAATCGCGAACAACAGCAGGGCGATCTGTTCGGTGGAAACCGGGGTGTTGTAGCCGCCGTAGTTTCGCGACCACATGAATTCGTTGCAGCGCGACGAGATCTTCGCTTGGGCGTTGGCGGGGTTCTTTTCAAGCAATTCCAGAATTTCGGTATCGGTCCGGTGCATCGCGGCAAAGAGATCGCGGGTCTTGTCGCCGTCGCCGACGGCTTCCTTGAATTTGGTCCAACATGGCAGCGGGGCCTTGTCGTCTTTGTCGGCGAGAAACGCGAGAATCCGTTTTTCCAGGTCATAGGTCAGCGCCAATGGCAACAAATAGCGGCTGCGAAAGCGAATTTCCGGGTCGGAATCCGTGAGACCCAGGCGCAAGACCGGTTCAACGGCGCGGCCCATTTTCACCAGCTCGTTGCCCGCGCTTTCGCGGATCTTGTATTCTTTTGCTCCGAGCTTGCGGAGCAACTGGAGCGCTCGCTCATTGTCCTCCCGCGACAAGGCCGGAGTATTGCCCAACGACGGCGCCGCCATGCCCAGAAACAGGCTAGCCGAAAAGAGATAAGAGCGGATCATGGCGGCAATTCTCCCGCGGGAACAGGTCCGGTGTGGAGGCGACGGATGGCCGGACACCGACAGTTTCAACATTGATATACTATCATGCCGGCGAGGCGGCGTCTCAAGGAAAAGACGGGAGTCGAGGACATGGGGATCAAGGGATTCTTCCAAAGATTGAAGCAGGGTCTGTCTAAGACCCGCTCCGTCTTTTCCGGCATTGCCCAGCTGTTCGGTTTGCGCGGCAAGGTCGATCGCGACTTTCTGGAGAAACTAGAAAAACAATTGTATTTGGCGGACGTCGGCACTGCGGCCACCAGCGAAATCGTCGAGGGGGTTCGCCAGGCGTTTCTGGACAAGGAAATCACCGGCGACGTGGAGGCATTCGTCAAAGCCAACCTTCGCGAACTTCTGTCCGGCCCATCGCCGGGGCTGAACTATCAGTCGGGAATGCCGACGGTGGTGATGGTGGCGGGGGTCAATGGCTCCGGAAAGACCACATCGATCGCCAAGCTGGTGAAACGCTGCCAAGGCGAGGGCAAAAAGGTCATGGTGGCCGCGTGCGACACGTTCCGGGCGGCGGCCGTGGAGCAACTGACGATCTGGAGCGAACGGCTTGGCTGTGACATCGTCAAAAACGCCACCGGCAGCGACCCTGCCAGCGTGGCTCACGACGCCTGCGAAAAGGCCAAAGCACGCGGTTTCGACGTGGTCATCGTGGACACGGCCGGCCGGTTGCACACGCAAACGCATTTGATGCGCGAGCTCGAGAAGATTCGCCGCGTGCTCGGCAAACAGATCGAAGGCTCGCCACATGAAGTCTTGTTGGTTTTGGACGCAACCACCGGACAAAACGCCATTCAGCAAGCCGAAGTGTTCTCAAAAGCGGTGCAATGCACCGGCATCATCCTGTCGAAGCTGGACGGAACCGCCAAAGGCGGCGCGATCTTCGCCATCAAGAGGCGGCTGAATTTGCCCGTCAAGTTTGTCGGCGTGGGTGAGCAAGTGGACGATTTGGAGCCGTTCGACCCGGACACCTACGTCGCAGCCCTGTTTGAATGACACTTCACGCGAAGAAACCGGGAAACGAGGAACCGAGAACGGAGAATGAAGAACCGCTTTCATTCTTCATTCTCCGTTCTCGGTTCCTCATTTCCCGGTTTTCTGCGGGTTTCCAAGCGACCCTCGCGACTAAACGAATTCACAGCAAATAGGTTGGAAAGTTGCGGCCATCAACGCGCGGACTCAGCTTTGATTCCAATTAACGCCGGGCACCGTGGATCGCGCCATTTCGGCCTTTTGCGTGGGCACTACCTTGGTGTGCTTGGTCTTCTCTTCGGAGCGTTGGTCGGTGCGAGTGGTCTTCAATGTGAACTTGGTGGACTGTTCGCCACGCGGCAGGGTGATCTTGTAGAGCACGACCGTGCCATCGCTCAACGCTGCAGCCAACATTTCGGCGTTGGGCGAAACCGCAACCTGAACGATGAAAACTTGGTCGAGGACAATTTCCAGGAGCGGCGTGTTGTTGTTCCGGTCCCAAGCGATGCAATGGCCATTTTGTCCAACGCCCATCACGTACTTTCCGCCTTCAAGGAACAGGAGCTGTCGAACTTGTGCGCTCAGTCCCTTGTAGACTTCCTGCGGGCGTTCGCCCTTGTCGGCAAGCCTCCACACGTGCACATTGCGATCTATGTCGCCGGTTGCCAATTCCGATCCGTCGGCCGAATACGCCAGTGCACTGAGTCCACTTTCGTGCGCTACCAGGGTGTTGACTGGCTTTGTCCACAGCCGGCCGATTCGCCATTGGAACAAGACGCCGTCGTCATCGCCCAGCGCGAAGTTTTTGCCGTCCGGAGCAAAGGCCGCCGACTTGAATTCGCCGCGGTGGCCGGGCAGGTCGGTCCGTTTGGAAACCTTCTTCGGCGCGACGCTCCAGAGCCAGGCCTTTCGGCCCATCGCGGTCAAGAGATGCTCATTGTCGTACGACACGGCCATCGCGGCCGTCGGCGCTTCCTCGCCGTGAAAGATCTGGAAGTTCTCGAGGGACGCATGCATCCAGCGGCAACGGAACATCAAACCGCTGTTGTTCGACGAGCCGGCGAACAGAAACTGGCCGTCGGTCGAAAACGTCAGGGATTGCGTCTCGCCAATGGTGATGCCCTTGATCGTGGTCGTCTCGCTCGGCAGCGGACCAGTAAGGTCCCAAATCCGCAGGCGCTGGTCGACCCCGCTGGTTGCCAGCAGTCGGCCGTCCACCGAGAAGCCGAGCGACAATACGCAGCCATGATGGGCTTTCAGCGACGCCCACTTCTGGGCGGGCCTGACCATTTGCGGATTGGATTCTTGAATCGTCGATCGAACATTCGCGGCCGAAGTCTGTGATCGAGCCGTATCATTCGCGGGCACCACAGTAGGCTCGATCTCCGCCGCGACCACGTTGGAAACAGCTTGAGCCGGCCGTGCGGGCGGCGCGTCGGTGAAGGACATCTGAACTTCTTGCAAGGCATCTGCCAGCTCTTGCGGCGTCTGGAAACGCTTTTCCGGCTTCTTCGCCATCAGCTTCTTCACGATGGCCACCACATTGGCCGGCGTCTCTTGGCGAATTTCGTCCACCGGCGTCGGCTTTTCGATCTGGTGCTTGACCAACTTCTCGACCGAGGTGCCTTCGACATACGGCGGACGGCCGGTGAGCAGGAAGAAAAGCGTACAGCCCAAGCTGTAAAGGTCGGTTCGGATGTCAACGGAACTAGCGTTGCGCGCCTGTTCGGGCGCAATGAAATCCGGGGTGCCCAGAAACATGCCTTTTTGAGTCAACGAGCTATGGCCTAAACCGGCCAGATCGCCGTTCAGGCAGGCCAGGCCGAGGTCGAGGATCTTGATCACGCCGTGACCGCTTCCAGGCAATGGCGCGTTGCCTTGACTCGTATCGCGAATCGGTCCGCTTCGGTGCAACGAGCCGGTCTTCCCGCCCTCGGCGACAAACAGGTTGGAGGGTTTGATGTCGCGGTGGACGAGATTGTGCTCGAAGGCGTGCTGCAAGCCGAGGGCCGCCTGGCGGATGAAATCGCAGGCAATTGGAATCGCCAACGGACCCGAGCGCTTGACCATGCGGGCCAGGTCCATCCCCTCGATGTACTCCATCACGATGAAATGGGTGTTGCCGGCTTGATCGGCGTCGTGAACCACCACGATATTCGGGTGCAGCATCTGGGCAGCCAACTGCGCTTCACGCTGGAAGCGCCGCAGCAGGCGGTCGTCGTTGCCTGCTTTCTCCTCGCGGATGGTTTTGATCGCGACCAGGCGGTTAAGACGGCGCTGCCAGGCCTTGTAGACCACGCCCATGCCGCCTTCGCCCAATTTCTGCACCAATAAGTAGTTGCCCAGAATTAGCGACTGGCCCTTGCCCTCGACCACCCGTTCGGTTTGGAAGCGCGTGAGATAGCCGCGCTCGATGAGCAACGCAGCCAAGCGCTTGACGTCTTGCAGCGGCGCGTTGGCATCGCGTTCGAATTGCTCGAGCTGATGCGAGTTCAATAGTTCCAGTTGGCGGAGCGTATCCGTCAACTCGCGGACGGTGGCTATGGCCATGATTCGACCAATCTCCCCGGGGGGAAGGGGATCCGATCCTGGAGCCGGGTTTCTGACGGCGTCCCTTATTTCCTCAAGGCGACGGTTTCAGCAGCCGTTTCGTACGGCTGGACAACCCAAAAGGCGGAACCTTGGGAATGCAACCGCGCAACTCTAGTTGATTTTTCCGAGAATGACAAAAAATTCATGCAATGATTCTGAGATTCGTTCGAGAATTTGGTTTTCTTGGCAAGTCGAGTTGGCCCCAAACCGAGAGTTGCAGGCGTTTTTGAACGATCCGCGACGCCAATTTGATCCCGGTGGTGTATCAGTTTGGTTCGTAGTGACCGCCTTTAGGCGGTGTTTTTCCGAACCCGCCAAAGCGGGTCACTACAAACTGATACGCCACTCAAGAAAACAACCCGGCTGCTCGCAAGCAGCCGGGCTGCGGTGTTTACTTGGTCTCCGCGTTGCAGCGGGGCAGCGTCCCCTTCTTTTCACGGTATTCGTCCAGTAGTTCTTTCTCGCGTTTGGCCGGGGAGCTGGTCACTTCGCGTCGATAATGGGTGGCTTGGGCGATGCCGTTGTTGTCCTTGCCGGCGTGCAAGCCTTGGAGGCAGGTGCGGACCGTCGTCTTACCGCCGGACGCCTGCCCGATGAGGATGATCTTGCCCCCCTCATACAGTGCGAAGACACCCGCTTTGGTCGGAGATTTATCCACGTTTTTCTGGTTGAACTTGTACCGGCTTCCATTGATCGACATGACTCGCCTCCCTATTTGAATGTTGGGACGTACGCGGGAACGCGCCGACGTGGGCGGGTTGCGACCAGTCGTCATGAAATCGTGCCGAGAGGCGAGAGGGGCATTCGGAACACGCCTGACGCGTCAGGACAAGCTTCCACTCTCCACATTCTATCCGAAACTCCGCTCACCGCGAGCCGAAACCGAGCAAAGTGAGCAAAACTTCCATGTGACTGTCGGCAACCTCGGCAGGCGACTTGTTGTTACAATGCTCGGTTGGAATCGTTGTCCGGATTCGGGGATTCGCCTGTGCCCGCACCTCGTTTGCTCATCACCCTCGGCGACGTCGCCGGGATTGGTCCGGAAATCGTCGCCAAAGCCTGGCCCGAACTGGTTCGCCTCGGCCGGCCCATCGTGGTCGGCGATCCGGGCTGGCTGCGGCGTGGACTGGAATTGGCCGGTTCCCCCGCCCAGGTCCGAGTTGTCAAGCAGGTCGAGGACGCCGAGCCGGCGGCGGATCGTATCGAATGCCTGGTGGGAACAAATCAGGATCTGAGTCGTGTCACGCCAGGGCGCGTGAGTGCGGAGGCGGGCC
>JBGQCZ010000047.1:0-13946 GCA_041495645.1 Gemmataceae bacterium
CGAGGTGGCGAATGGCCCATTCGAACCAACTGAAGCCGAACCACAAAGCGATCCAGCATTATTACGAGACTCTTCAGACCTTCAGCGATCAGAAAGTGACTCACGAAGGCGCGACCGAGACCGCTTTCTCCCGCCTCCTGGCCGACACCGCCCACGCCCACGGCTGGACGCTCTTCGACGACCCGGAATTCACCCGCCGCAACGTGATCGCCGATACTCGGGCAAGCAGAATTTCTTTGCGAATTGTTCAATTTCACTCTGGACTTCTACGCCGCGTCGATAGACAACAAGTGTACACGGTCGCTGACCGCGTGATGAGCCACAATTGACTAATGGACTGGCCAAAATGAGCGCGGGGCGTGTGAATCGGAACGTGCGGACTCCAATTCGAATCGGTCGCACACCATCTTTGCCGACATTGGGACCAGCGGCCTATGAAACCGTCCGGGTCGATGCGTTCGATTGGTTGTCCAAAGCCAAAAAATGTTCGATCCATGCCGTGATTTCTGATCCGCCGTATGGGCTTGTGGAGTATAGTCCGCGCGAACTCGAAAAAATGCAGAATGGCCACGGTGGGGTCTGGCGAATTCCGCCCGCGTTCGACGGCCATCAACGCCAGCCGCTGCCGCGGTTTACCGTGCTTACCGTCCAACAACGGGCCGAATTGCGGAGCTTTTTCGAGCGTTTGGCTCGCGCGCTAATGCCCGTCCTAGTGCCCGGCGCCCACGTGTTCATCGCGACCAATCCACTTGTCTCGCATCTCGTCTACGAGCCGTTTGTTTCAGCCGGGTTTGAAAAGCGTGGCGAGATTATCCGCCTCATCTACACGTTGCGCGGCGGAGATCGGCCCAAGAACGCCCACGTCGAGTTTCCGCAGATATCAGTAATGCCCAAGTCATGTTGGGAGCCGTGGGGACTGTTCCGAAAACCGTGCGAAGGGCGGGTGCAGGACAATCTGCGAAAGTGGAAAACCGGCGGGCTGCGCCGAATTTCGGCCGACGAACCGTTCAAAGACGTCATCCGTTCCTCGCCAGCGCGTGGCTTGGAGCGGCGGCTTGCACCTCACCCGTCCCTCAAGCCGCAAGCATTTCTTCGTCAGATCGTGCGGGCCGCTCTTCCGTTGGAAGAAGGAATCATCCTCGACCCGTTCATGGGATCCGGATCGACAATTGCCGCGGCATCGGCCTGCGGGTTTCAGAGCATCGGACTCGAAACCAATTCGGACTATTTCAAGCTCGCCACGAAAGCCATTCCTGCATTGATTGAATTTGTTCCGAAGGGAACTCAGTCCGATGCCACGAAGTGAAGACTTTGATCGCTCCGTAGCTTTGCCCGCCGGGCTGGAGCCCAGCGCGATCCGCCACGCGATCAAGTTCATCGAAAAAGAGTTGGGCGATCTCGTTGAACTGTACTTTGAACAAGCCAACGTATTTAGCGCTTTAGTGGGGATGTTTGGTACCAAGGCGCTCGATTCGGTGAGCAACTACGAAAAGCACCGCCACTCTCACACCGCTCAGCAACGATTTCCCGATCTGAGGCGTCGCGGCAGCGGGCAAAACCCCGCCCCAGCCGATTGCCTGGAAAGCAAGGGAAGCAAACGGCCGTGGGCTATCCAGTCGCACTACGATCACGCCGGCTGGTATATCATTTGGCGTTACTTGGTCGATCCAACCGAGTCGCTCGAAGCCGGCAAACCCGTGATTGTCTGGCGCGTGGACGTGGTTTTTCTGGAGCGATCGGACTGGAAGTACGAAAAGAGCGGCGCCGGAGACGCCGGAGGCGGGCGAACGCACACGTTCGGCGTGAAGAACCCTGCAACAAAACTCAAGAACTGCGCGGTATATGAACGGACGGACGTCGTGGTTCGCGATGGAAAGCCGATCCCACGAAATGGCGGCTCGACGTAACACCTCGATTACGAAAAGCTCGACCCGTACAAGCTGGAATGGCAGGAAACCGAAGACGTGCCGCTGTCGTACAAGGTCGTGGACAAAATGCGCT
The DNA here is from genome assembly GCA_041495645.1 of Gemmataceae bacterium. Classification (GTDB taxonomy): domain Bacteria; phylum Planctomycetota; class Planctomycetia; order Gemmatales; family Gemmataceae; genus JBGQCZ01. Next base: position 2,002 of record JBGQCZ010000047.1, read on the forward strand.
TGAGCCAAGACAAGACGATGCTGCACGTCAACCCGTCGCTGACGCTGGCCAGCATTCCGCCCGAGACGTTCCAATACCGCCTCGGCAACCGCAGCGCGCTGGAATGGGTGATCGACCAGTATCAGGTCAGCGAGGACAAACGCAGCGGCATCAAATCCGACCCCAACCGCGCCGACGATCCCGAATACATCGTGCGCCTGGTCGGTCAGGTGGTCAAAGTAAGCCTGGAAACGGTGCGCATCGTGAAGGGTCTGCCGGAGAAATATGCGGAGTGAGTTTAACCGCGACGCGGAGTCTTCGGAGCGGAGACGGCCATGTGGGAAAGGGAGTTGTTGTTGAGGTACGCACCTTCAGCGCGACCGTCCAGGACGGGTTTTTGAAATGAGTGGCGGGAGTACGATCGGTGGTAGGAACCGTCGCTGTCGTGGTGGTGTCACGGATCGCCAAGCTGGTACATGAGGGGTGGACCCCAGACGGCCGTATCAGGCGTAAGTGACCGACAGAGCGCCAATCTCCGCTAAGGCCTTGAGGCCATGCGCGCGTTCAGGCGTTGTGGGTTCCGCCACCGGATCGGCTAGCCGAGGCCCGGCCCCTCATCGGTCGATTGTACCGTACCCATCCCCAACCTGGCCAGCACTTCGAGGATGATCTCCGAGAGCGGTTGCGGTCCGTTGCGTCGTGACGCTTGCCGCCGCTCGTATTCCTGTTGCCAGGGCCGCGCTTCGTGGGCGTACTGGGTGCGCGGCAATTGCGCGATGGCGGCGCGCAGGCAGGCCAACACCGCGGCCACGGGAGTTTCGTGGGCCACGTGGAAGGCGTTCAGCTTGCGGATGACGTAGCTGTCCGCTTGCAGACAGGGGTGTTGGAACGGGCCGGCGCCGGCCAGGATCGCGTAAGCGATGCGGGTGAAAATCTTGGCGACTTTGACGCGGATCCAGCGTGGGTCTTTGCCGGCGGCAGTCCAGGTCGAGGCCTTGGCGCGGAAGTAGTGGTTGCAAGTCACGAGGTTGTCGGCGATCTGCATGAGCGTGGCCCGGAGCCGGCGATTGGCAGCGCGGACCAACGCGCCATCGGGGCGATCGACCTGGTCGCTTTGATAGCGCGCGGGAAAATGTCCGGCGCGGCCGGTGATGGCGTTGGGGTTGGCGTAATGCTCGACGGGTCCCATCTCGCCGGCGAGGTCGGCGGCGCTGACGACATTGATGCCGGGGATGACCAGCAAGCGCACGACGGGCGTGCCGGCTAGGTGCGTGGCGATGACCCGTTCGAGGTCGTGAATTTGCCGGTTTTTCTCGAGCCGATCGTGGTCGAGATCGTCGAGAACGCCACGCAGGATGTCGATCTGCGGATGGCCCGGCGGCGCGGCTTGGGCCCACTGCACGATCTGATGAAACGTCGTCTGATGGCGCGGCCAATGCCCATGCTCGACCAACTCGGCGAGGCCGGGAACGCCGCGACGCAGGACGGCCTCGGCGCTGCCCGTCGCACGGGCGATGGGCAGAGCCAGGGTGCTGTCCCACAAGCGGGCGAAGCACTTTTCGTAGCCGGGCATGATGGCGTGCAGGGTCTCCTTGATTTGGCAGCACAACGTGGTCTGCTTGTGCACGAGATCGCGGCGATGGCGGACGAGCAGTTGCAAGGGCACGTACTCGGGCGGCAGCACGCGCTCGATCAGCCCAAAGCCGTTGACCGTGGCACGATGAATACCGCCGAGGTCGGTGGGATCGGTCTTGTTGCCAGGATCGGCGAGCTTGCGGAAGTGATGCGTCGCGAGGGGATGGACGATACGGACCTCGAAGTGCGCCTGCTGGGCGGCGCGTTGGAAGGGCCGGTGATATTCGCCGGTGCGTTCAATGGCGATGACGAGGTCGAGCAGACCAGCTCTCGTCTGGGCGTCGTGGATGGAGCGCAGGCAGTCCGCACAGCCGGAGCGCGATTGCTCGTAGACGGTGAAGGGCACGATCTCGTTGCCGTAGAAATCGCAAATCTGCGTTTGGATGCGCTCCTTGGCGACATCGACCATCACGATGCCGAAGCGCTCGGGCCCCACGGCCTGCACACGCGCGGACAGCGAGCCATTGGGCTTCTGCACAAAGTTAGTTCGGCGACGACGACGCGGCTGCGAACGGGTCTTGGACATAACGGCCTCACGGGGAAGGAGAAAAAACCTCTCTCCCCACCAAAGCCGATCCTCTGGTCTTTCGGAATGTCTTTTGACATGTTTACCTGCATACCAGCGCGCTAGCCGGCGCGCTCCGCTCCGAAGACTCCGCGTCGCGGTTAAACTGTTTTCGGCTTGTTCGGAGATATGCCCAAGCTCTTTGGCCGCCAAACTTCGCGCGGCGTCATTTCTTCACATCCGGTATAATCCCGCAGTCCACCAAGGAAGCGCCATGCCGGTGATGGATGCGCGGCCTGGCGAGAGTCTCGGCGATTTGCCCGCGTTGATGCGGGGGCTGGACGGCTTTTTGCCGTTGGTGGGGCCGGCCTTCGCGGGGCACAGATCTCATCTGCAAGCCGACCACCGAGAGAATCACCGACGTGTCGCAACCCGCGTGACACCCACAAGTTCTTCCTGCACATCTCCAAACAAGAGCAACTGGGCCGCTTCAAGGACTGGCTCGACGATCCGGCTAGCAATGGAAGATCAGCGAGTCCGACTACAAGGAGCGAAAGTTCTGGGACGACTAGGCGCCCTGTCCACGAAAAAACTTGCCGCATGGCCCAATCAGCTCTATAATTGGACAATGTTATCCGATTAGTCCGCCAGCCGAAAAGGCGGTCCACCATGAACCGATTCGGAATTTCGCTGTTGCTAGTTTGCGCGACGGCCGCTCCGGCCTGGGCCGGGAATATCGACGCCTCGCCGATCAACTACTCCACCGCTCAACCCAAGAATCGCGTCGAAGATCTGATCGCCCGTGTCGAGGCCGGAAAACTCCCATTGCCGCACGAAAAGAAATTCGGTTACTTGCGTACATTGTTGAAGGAGCTGAACGTACCGGAGTCCTCGCAAGTGTTGGTTTTTTCGAAAACCAGTCTGCAGCGGCGCCGCATTGGTCCCGGCACCCCGCGGGCCGTCTATTTCAACGACGACGTGTACATTGGCTTTTGCCAGAATGGGGACGTGGGCGAAATCTCCGCCGTCGATTCGAAGCTCGGCACGGTCTTTTACACCATCGATCAGAAATCGACCGACAAGCCGCGCTTCACGCGCCAGGGCGAATCGTGCCTGATTTGCCATGCCTCGTCGCAGAATGAAGGGTTGCCGGGGCATCTGGTGCGCTCCGTGCGCGCCGATTCCGAAGGCATGCCGATCCTCGCCTCCGGCACCTACCGCATTGATCACACCAGCCCGTTGAGCCGGCGCTGGGGCGGTTGGTATGTCAGCGGGATCAGCGGCAAGCAAAACCACTTGGGCAACATGATCTATGAGGACCATCGCTTTGCCGAAAAGACAGAGAATAAAGACGGTTTGAACGTCACGGACCTGAGCAAGTTCTTCAAGACCTCAGGCTATCTCTCGCCGCACAGCGACATCGTGGCCCTCATGGTGCTCGAACACCAGGCCCAGATGCACAACCTGCTGACGCGCGCCAATTACCTGACGCGCTTCTCCCTGTACGAAGAGGCGGAATTGAACAAGGCCCTCGGGCGCACCGAGCCAGGCCACACCGAAAGCACCCTAAGCCGCATCCGCAACGCCGCCGACCTGCTCGTCAAATACATGCTTTTCAGCGAGGAAGCGAAATTGACCGAGCCGCTGAAGGGCACGAGCGCTTTCGCCGACGAGTTTTCGCGGTGCGGACCGCGCGACAAGCAGGGCCGTAGCCTGCGCGACTTCGATTCGAAGACGCGCATATTCAAATATCCGTGCAGCTACCTGATTTATTCCCCGACCTTCGACCAGTTGCCGGGCGAAGTGAAGGAGTACGTCTATCGGCGGCTGTGGCGCGTGTTATCAGGGCGCGACGGCAGCGCCGAGTTTGATCATCTCTCGGACGCGGATTGCCGGGCCATCCGCGAGATTCTGATCGACACCAAGTCCGATTTGCCGGAATATTGGAAAATGAAGAAATAGGTGGCTCGTGGGGCAGACATTCTTCCTCGCTGTCCGGATTGGGCAAGAACGGTAACAGATCCTACGCTCACTCGTATGCACTCAGCATCACTTCCGCCGCAACCCCAATGGCGTCGCGCCACTGACGGCCAAGATCGTCGTGCCAATCGCGGCCGTGGAATCGCTCCAGCGTGGCGAGCATGGCTTCGGTCCATTTCGGATAAAGCTCAGAGCCGATCCCGAGCCGGCGGTGTCGCTGACCCAGCATCTTCAGGTACGCGCCCGTGATCTGATAGCGATGCTCGTAGTGCCGCTCGATGGCCATCAGGGCCATCGTCAACAAAATGTTCTGTTGCTTCATGTCGACGCCGCCGAAGAATCGCTGCACCTCCGGGTAATTTTTCAAGAACACCAGATAGAAGAGGTCGGCCAGCGTTTCTGTCCGAAGCAAGATCCGGTGAAGGCTCTCATGAATATCCATTGTGAATGCTCCATTTGCGCTGGCATCGATGCTTCGGCCGGCCTCGAGATCACGGCGCTTACTTGCCGATCAGAACTGGTTCACCCGCCATTCGTTCAAGCAGCGGAAGCACGGTTTGATCCTGACGGAAAAGCATGTTCCGCAGAGCGCCGATGAGCGTTCCGGCAACTTGCTGGCATTGGGCGACGCGATCGTCCGGCGGCGATTCGCCGAGCTGATACAGGCGAAGTTCCAGATCGTTGACCAGGTCGATCAATTGCTGGTGTTCCGCCAGCATGCCGTCGAATTCATCGCGCGTCAACATGATCATTCTCCGAATCGAATTCGTCCAGCACTCGGTCGGCAAATTCGCGGTCTTGTTCGACCGCGCGCGCGAGGAGCGACAAGATCGCGACGTAGAGCGGAGGCAGGCCGTTGTCGGCGGCCAAGGCGGCGGCTCGTGCCGGCCATTGTCCGGCCTGGCGCTGCAGGAAATCGCGCCGTGCCCGCGCTATGGATTCGCGATTCTCTGGCTGTTGCCGAGCGCGTTCGTCCAAATGCACGAGGAACGCCAGTTCGTTGCTCAGGTGGTCAGCCTGCTCCGCGTTTCCCTCGGTCGGTCGAAGGCCGAACTGCTGGTAGAAGAGAACGTGCTCGTGAATCGTGGCCGGGGCCGGCTGACGGCGATTGTAGTGGCTGGCTTGCAGCGGCACCGGCGGAGTCGGCAAACCCACTTCGAAGCAGGCCAGATAGCGGCTCTCGAATTCAGCGAAATCCTCCGGCGCCGACTCGTCATCGGGCGGCGGCGTCTGAAACGACTCACATAGCCCGGCCAGCGTCTCACGAAAATCCTCGCTTTGAAGCCACTGGAACTGCTCAACGGTCGGTTTGTCCAGGATGCTGAGCAGAAACTGATAGACCGCAATGCGGGCCTCGGCGATCTCGCGGTCAACGCTCATCTCGGCGACGGTCATGTCCAGCCTCTTTTGGTTCACTTGTCGGTGAGCACGTACCAAATCGAAAAGAACTTCAAGCCGTCTCGGTCCTGATGTTCGCCGTCCCAAACGGCAAAGGCAACGGGACAGCCGTCGGGCTGATTCGGCAATTGCAAGACAACGGTCCATTTTCCATCGGCGTGATCGGCCCGATGAGGAAAGTCACGCCCGGCGGGCTTTTGCATGGCTCGGCCGGTGGAAGTAAGTTCCTGCGTGCCGCGCGAGGCGTTCCAGTAGAAAATTCGCGTCGGATTGTTCTTGTCTCCCATCGCCAGCGACGGGAACGCGCCCTTAGGCTCCTGCGGGACCATCAGGGCAACTACGTCGGGGAACGACGAAGTTTCGCCGGTCGGGCGCTTGTAGATCTTTTCGGCATCCCCGCCTTCACCCGACTTCTTGGCGGGCGCTTGTGGCGCGTTCTTGGTCGCGTCTTCCCATTGGAGACGCACGAACAGATTTCCGCCCGAGCGAATGGCTCGAACTTCAAACTTGGGAGCAGTGCGTGGTGCGGTCGGTTCGGTTTGATAGACGCGTGGCGTGCGGCTGAGCAGCACATTGATCGGTTCAGCGGCGTTCCAGGCAGAAGCCTTCGCGTCCAACAGATCCTTGGCTTCGGCGTTTGACGCCGCAACGCGCACGCGCAAGTTGGCGGCCGACGCCGGCTTTTCCTGCCCGAAAACCGGCATGGCAAATGCCATGACGGCGCCTGCGAAAACAATCCGAATCATCGCTGGCTCTCCTGTTTGCGGTTGATCAGCCCGACTTGAACGAGTTGCTGCGTAGGCATTGGGCCGATGACTTCCATCGTTTCCGGATCGACAATGCGGTACCGCGTTTCGGCATCGCGGCCGATCAGCAGTTGCAGCAATTCGCTAGTCCCGCCGGACTGAGCCGTTTTCAATTCCGCTTCCAAGTGCCGCAACACGTCATCGACCTGCGGGCCGAACAAGTACCGCAGATAGCCCAGGGGGATGCGCGGGTCTTGCAGCAGGCTCTTGCCGTAGTTGGTGGCACGTGGCGGGTTGAACGGCGGGACGTAATAAACGTTCGGCCCGGTGCCGCGCTCTGGCAGCAAGCCGAGCGCGACTTTGTATTTCAACACGAGTTTGTGGACGGGCGATTCCGGGTCGTCGAGCAGGCCGACGAAGCGCAGCCTACCCGGACACTGGGCCGCGCAAGCGTTGACCTTGCCTTGCTCCAGCCGCGGATAGCAGAAGATGCACTTCTGACTCTTGCCCAACACTTCGTTGTAATAGATCTTCTTGTACGGACAGGCTTGGATGCAATGGCGGTAACCGCGGCATCGTTCCGGGTCGATCAGGACGATGCCGTCTTCCTCGCGCTTATAGATCGCCTTGGTGGTGCATGCTTCGACGCAGGCTGGGTGAGTGCAGTGGTTGCAGATCCGCGGCAGGTAGAAATAGAAATTGTCGCCCCCGTTGAGTTGGCCTTGATCTTCATCCCAGTTCGGCCCCCAATTCTGCTTCTTGCCGCTGGGCATCACCGGCTTCTGGGAGCCGTTGAACAGCCGGTCTTCGTAGTTGTATTCCCACGCATGGCCGTAATCCTCGGCGGAGGGAAGCGGAGACGGGGCCAGGTGGCCCGTGCGGTCGAACCCGCCGCCGATGCCGTCCCAATTCCGCGGATAGCCTTTGCCGGGCCGGGTCTCGACGTTGTTCCAATACATGTACTCCATGCCGTCGCCATCGGTCCATTGCTTCTTGCAAGCCATGGTGCAAGTCTGGCAGCCGAGGCACTTGTTCAGATCCATCACCATCGCGTATTGATGCTTGGACATCGTACCCTCGTTCGCGCATCGCTTTCACGGTCACGCCTGCGCTGGCGGGACGCCCTTGAATTTCTCGATCTCGACCTTGATGTCGCGGTTGTTGCCGGTCGGGCCCCAATAATTCAGCTTGAAGTTGACGTGTCCGTAGCCGCCAACGAGTTGGGTCGGCTTGATTTTGATGTACGTCAGACTTTGCCAGCCCCCTTCACCGAAGCCGAGGAACTTCTCCCAGCCGTGATACATCGTCAACCGGCCGGGCTTCTCGCCCGGCAGGAACTGGCAGCGGCAGACGGCGAAACCGATCTGATTCGCGATTCGCACCCAATCGCCGTCGGCGATGCCGCGTTTCTTGGCGTCGTCGGGATGGATGTAAACGATGGGCACGCCGCGCTGCAGCCGCAACATGTAGCGGTTGTCGCGCCAGGTCGAGTGGATCGACCAGCGGCCGTGCGGCGTGTTCCAGTAGAGCGGGTATTTGGCGTCGTCTTCGGGGATCGGCGGTTGGTGAGATGGCAGCACTTCGCCCAGCTTCAGGAACCAGTCGTGATCGATGTAGAATTGCTGCCGGCCGGTCAGCGTGCGCCACGGCCGTTTCTTTTCCGTGTGGTGCTTGAACGGCGTGTAAGCCACGCCGGGCTCGATGTCGCTGGTCCAGACTTCGGGATCGGTCGCGACAAATCGCCGCGGCGCATCGTGCAGGTCCTTGAACGTCATCCCCTTCGTCTCGACCGAGTTGGACAGGATGAAATTGCAGGCCGCCTCGTCTCCGGCCAGTTTGCCGTCGTCACTCCAGTCTTCGTACAAGCGCGTAAGATCGCGTTTCCACCCAAGCCCCACATCGTCGATCGGCGCCAAATCGCGTTTCTTTGCCACTTCGGCGATCTTCTTTGCCAGGGCCGCGAACACATCCCAATCGGTCTTGCTTTCGAACAGCGGATCGAGCACTTTGCCGAACGGGTGGATGAAGCTATGGCAATCGGTCGAGTTCAGGTCGGTCTTTTCGTAATAGCTGGAAGCGGGCAACACGACATCGCTGTAGAGCGCGGTCGTGTCCATCCGGTAGTTGATGTCAACGATCAGATCGAGGTTTTTCCAAAGGGAATCGAAGATCATTTCGTTGCCCTTGGCCTGGTTGAGATAGTTGGCTCGCCAAATGATCATGGCTCGCGGCTTTCGCGGCGGATCCTTGATGTCCTTCAAGTTGGCCCAGTCGTTCTTGGGCCACAATGGCATCCAGCCGTTGGCGACCGATTCGCGGATCCATTCCTCGATCGGCCGTCCGCCGTAAGGATGAGGGTCGTGGTTGGTGGAATGGATGTAGGTCCACAGCGTCGTGTTCTGCCAGCGCTGTTTCTTCGGCCCGCGTGGGAAGGCGAGTTGCTTGAAGCCGTGTTCGGGCCAAACGCGCTCCTGGCCGACGTAGTGGTTGAACCCGCCGCCATTGCGGCCGACGTTGCCCGTGAGCGCGACCAGCAAAATCATGGCCCGATTGATCGAATCGTTGTGGAACCAGTGATTGGTGCCCGCCCCGTGAATGATCATCGCCGGCTTGCGCGTACCGAGGCCGCGGGCCATTGCCTCGATCTCGTGAGCGGGCAATCCCGTGACCTTCGCCACCTCGGCGAGCGGATATTTCGCCAACTCCAGTTTGAGTTTCTCGAAGACGGTCGTCACTTCGATCTGTTTGCCGTCGGCGAGCGTGACTTTGAACGTTCCCTCGAGCGCCGGATCGAACCCGTCGAGGCGAATCGACGCAGCGTGTTCGCCCGCTTTCTTTTGCTGGCCCATGCTGCCGGGGGCCGCGACCGCATGTCCGGTCTTCTTGTCCCAAAAGTAAAACGTCTCGGCGTCGCCGCCGGTCTTCAGATCGGCTTCGCGCAAAAAGCGATTCGTATCGGCTCGGATCAGCAGCGGCATATCCGTCTGTTCCGTCACATAAGGCCGGTCGATCCAGCCGTTGTCGACGAGTAGTTTGGCTACACCCATGGCGAGCATGGCGTCGGCGCCGGGTTGAATCTGGAGAAAATGGTCGGCGTGGACGGCGGAACTGTTGAAATCCGGGCTGATGACGCAGAGCTTCGCGCCGTTGTAGCGGGCCTCGTAGGCGAAGTGGGCGTCGGGGATGCGGGTTTGTACGACGTTCGCGCCCCACATGACGATGTATTTGGCGTTGAACCAATCGGCGCATTCACAAGCCTCGGTCTGAACGCCCCAAGTGAGCGGCTCGCCGGGAGGGAGGTCGCAGTACCAATCGTAAAAGCTCAGGAACACTCCGCCGATGAAATGGCACAATCGCGACCCGGCCGCGAAACTGACCGGACTCATCGCCGGAATTACTGAAAAGAACGTGTTCGTATCCGGCCCGTGTTTGTAGACGTTATCAACCAGTTTGTTCGCGATGAATTCAAGTGCTTCGTCCCAACTGACGCGTTCCCACTGGCCGCTGCCTCGCTCGACCGGCTGGCCCTGCCGCAGCCCTCTGCGAATGAGCGGATATTTCAACCGTTGCGCGCCGTAGACATACTCGACGAAGCATGCGCCCTTCTGACAGCCGCGCGGATTGTAGTCCGGCAAATCACTATTGATGCGCGGGTAGTCGGAGGCCTGTTCCTCGCGGACCATCACGCCGTCCTTGACGTAGACCATCCACGAGCAACTGCCAGTGCAGTTGGCGGAGTGCGTGGAACGGACGACCTTGTCCCATTTGAACTGGTCGCGGTAGAGCGATTCCCAGCCGCGGTAGGGATAGGAGACGAGCGGGTCGAAATCGCCGGACTCGAGTGGAAGCGGCGCGCCGGGTTTGCGGGCGCAGCCCGCGAGAATTCCCGCGGCGCCGCTCCCCACCAACCCCAAAAACCCGCGTCGGTTGATTGACTTCGACTCGCTCATGACCATCCCTCCATCGACACTCGCGCCCGGCTTCACACATGCTTACCGCAACAAGTCGCGTATGCTTCCTCGGGGATTTTCTCCATCGCCTCGAACGCCGCGGTTACTTCTCCCTCGCTCAACATCCGGTCCAACGTGGGATAGAGCACCATTTCCTCTTTCTGATTGTGCTGCGACAACACTTGCAGCAGAGCTTCCTCTTCGCGGTCGCTATTGGGGTCCTGGCGGCGGACCTTTTCGTGGATCGCTTCGAGCCGCTCGCCGATCTGCCGGTGTTCCGCACGCATCACCGCGGTCGGGCCGGTATCGCGCATGCCGGTCTGGCTCTCGAATGCCGGGAAAAGAATTTGCTCTTCCCAGATGATGTGGCGTTGCAGGCCGAATTTGAACTGTTTGAAGTTCTCCTTGGCCTTGGGGTAATCGACTCGCTTGAGCCGCCGGAACTCCGCGAATAACGCATCGAGCCGATCGTGGTCGGCGGCAAACATTTCCTCAACGGTCCGGGTTTTGTTTTCGGTCGCAGTCATGATCTCACTCCTTGTCAACGGTTGGGAGTCTTTCGCATCGAACGCAGGTAGGCCACAAGATCGCTGACTTCGCTGTCAGTCAGCCCCGCGGCGCCTTCGCGATGAAAGGCCGGCATGGCCGTGTCGGGTCGTCCCGACATGATGGTGCGGGCGATGAACTCATCGCTGGCGCTGTTCTGAAAGGCCGGATTGCTCAGCGTCGGGGCCAGACGGTTCTCCCCGTGACAGCCGGCGCACAGTTGGCCGAACAATTGTCCGCCGCGCAGTGCGTTGCCATTCCGGAGTTCCGGCAGCGACAACTTCGCTGGCAGCGGCCGCTTGTCTCCTTCGGCCAGGTACTCGACAAGACGCGCCACTTGATCGTCGGTCAAGCCGCCGGCGCTCTTGCCCCAGGCCGGCATCAAGGTTCCGGGGCGGCCCTTCTCGATGGCATCGCGCAGGTATCGCTTGTCGGCCACCGAGCGCAGTCCCGGTCCACGCACTGCCGGCATGAATCGTTTGAAGAACGGGTCCCATGAACCAAATGTGCCGTCGCTGTGGCAACTGGCGCAAAATCGCCGGTAGAGCACCGCCGGGTCCATTTCCTTCTGATGCAGTTCCCGATCTTGCGCCGCGATTCGATCGCCGGGGATGTAGTTCTGCGGCAGGTCGCGCTTGCCCAGGCTGAGCATGTAAATCGTCAGCTCGTCGTTCTCGGCCGGAGTCAGCCGCGGCGGCCGCATCTGGCTGCCCACCACCAATGTTTGCGGGTTGTCGAAATGCTGTTTCAGCCAATTCACGAGCGTGTGTTCGCCTTGCACATGGGCCATCGGCAACTGGTGTTTGATCTTGAGTCCCTCGCCGTCGAGCACCGGGCCGAGTTGCCCGCCCACGCCGTCGAGCTTGTGACAACTCTGGCAGCCGCGTTCGACGAACAGTTGCCGGCCGAGTGCCAGCGCCGTCGCGTGCTGGGCCATTAGCGGGGAATCGGCCGCATGGCATGTTCCACAACTCGCTTGCGTGTGCTTGGCGGGCAATAGCGGGTAGTCCCAAAAAACGTCGGTTGCTTTGGCTTCATGGAAGTTTGTAGCGGCCCCTTGACCGCGATGGCAAACCGTGCAGCCATACTTGCTCACCGGGTGATGCTGAAGGAACGCACCGGAATGAATCCGCAGCGGTTGCTTCCCATCCGTCATGGCCGGGTTGTCGATGCCGACATGGCAACTCACGCAACGGTCGGTCGTGC
>JBGQCZ010000048.1:0-13932 GCA_041495645.1 Gemmataceae bacterium
CGATTTCAGCTTTGGCAGCGCGCAGTTCGGCCTTGGCAGCCTCAGCTTCGGCATTGGCCCCGGCCAAGTCGTTGGCAAGTTTCGAATCGAAACAACCTGACGAAAGCAGCGAAACCAAAACGATCGACAGCGAAGCCATCTTTTTCATGCTGACAACTCCCTTGGAACGAGAGCAATTGCCATTTAGAATATACCCAACTCGCAACCTCCGGCCCGCCAATTTTTGAAATCTCCGATAGTCGCAAGACCGGCCCGAAGTGCCACAATTGTCGGCAGCCATGCAAAGAGTTAGGGCAGACGCAATCTCTGGTTCGCCGGTGCCGGATCCAGGCAATTCCGTAATTCGTATTTAGCCAAAGGATTGCGGCGGCGTGCGCTTCGTTTGGCGTTCGCGGCATTGTAGTTGCAGGTCGATGTTCTGCGCATAGTGTTCCTCTCTCTCTCCCCGGTGGTCGGTGTGCGCCGCGCGGGACGCAGCTAGGAGATGCAACTTGAAGCAAGTGATTCTGGTGTTGGCGGCTCTGGCCGTCCTCACCACCGCCAGTAGCTTGCTGGCTGATCAGCCACCCGTGGCCAATCCGCCGGCCGAAGCAGCAAAAGAAGCCCCGAAAGATTCAGATCCGACTGCCATCGACAAGGGCGATACCGCCTGGATGTTGGTTTCGACCGGGCTGGTCATGTTCATGGTTCCGGGTCTGGCTCTCTTCTATGGCGGCATCGTTCGCCGCAAAAATCTCCTTGGCACCATGATGCACAGCATGGTTGCGCTCGCCATCGTTGGCGTGCAATGGGTGCTATTTGGCTACGCGTTGTCATTCGGCGATACACATGGCGGTTGGATCGGCTGGAGCACGGATTTGCTCGGTCTGAACGGGGTTTTATCGAATGCCAGATTCTCGAACACGTCGATCCCGATTTACGTTCACTGCATGTATCAGGGAATGTTTGCGATCATCACACCGGCGCTGATCAGCGGAGCAATTGCCGAACGAATCAAGTTTGGCCCTTATTGCCTTTTTGTTTTTCTTTGGTCGGCGCTGGTGTATTCTCCCTTGGCGCATTGGGTTTGGGCGATCGACAAGGAAGGCAATCCGGCCGGTTGGTTGGGGAAAATGGGCGCGTTGGACTTCGCCGGCGGCACGGTGGTTCACGTGGCGGCGGGCGTTTCGGGTCTGGCCGCAATACTCTTCCTTCGCAAGCGCATCGGTTATCCCCAGCATGCCATGCATCCCAACAGCATGGTGTTGACTTTGTTCGGGGCGGGCATCCTTTGGTTTGGCTGGTTTGGATTCAACGGCGGCAGCGGGCTGGGAGTAGGGAAGGGGATTGCCGGCGCGGCGCTGACCGCAACACAGGTTGCCGCGGCCACGGCCGGGCTTTGCTGGATGATCATCGAGTGGATCCATCGCGGAAAGCCGACGGCGCTCGGCTTCGCAACGGGACTGGTGGCCGGGTTGGTGGCCGTCACGCCCGCCTCGGGGTTCGTCAAACCCCTCGGCGCGATGGCGATCGGCGTCGCGGTGGCGGCCGCCTGCTACACAATCCTAGTTCTCAAACCGAGATTCAAATACGACGATTCGCTCGATGCCTTTGGCGTGCACGGTATCGGCGGTTTCTTGGGTGCGGTGCTGACGGGTGTCTTCGTTTCCGCCGAGTTGTATGAAGCCGGGACCGGCTCGGCGTTGTCAACCGACTTCTATCCGATTGCGAGGGGCGAACGGCTTGGACAAGTGTTGGTGCAATTCTCAGCCGCCGCAGTGGCCGTGGCTTTTTGTTTCTGCGTCACCTTCGCGATCATTAAGGTGATCGACCTGACTTGGGGCTTCTGTCTCGATCCAAAAGACGAGAGCGATGGTCTGGACTTCGCCGTGCATGGCGAGACGGCGTTTGACTTTGGGCTCGCTTCGGAGACGGCTATTGCGACCGACGACGACCAGGTTGAGCCAAAGTCCGCGACAGTGCCGCCCGCGGTTGGCAACCGCTTCACAGTCGTCGTGGACGGCAGCAACAATGGCGAGTTGATGCACGTGTGGTCGGATTTGTGCAAGGCCGACGGCGCCCCGCCCTCTTCCGAGTTTCAATCGGTATACCCACACGTCACGACGGTGCAGGGCAACCGATTCCGTTTTCGCGGCGGTGAACCTGAGCGCGTGGCCGGAAATTTGGCCAGTCTCTTTAGCGGCCGGCTTCCTGGCCGCAAGATCCAGGCGCGTGTTGAAAAGAACTGACGCTTGGCCGGGAGCATTTCGGCCATTGCCCGCCGACTTGTTTCCGATATCCCTGTCCGGGTGTAGTTTCCGCGTCGATCATCCCGGACGTGAAAGCCCGCCCTTCGCGTCTTTCTCGCGAGCGCGTTCATGAAGCTCATCGTCGCTATCATCCGACCCGAGAAGCTCGAGGCCGTGCAAAACGCGTTGCGGGACAGCGACGTTTACCTGATGACGGTCACGGACGTACGCGGTTGCGGACGCCAGGGAGGACACAAGGAGTTTTACCGAGGCGCCGAGTTTCAAGTGCGCTTATTGCCCAAACTCAAGCTCGAAATCGCCGTAAACGATGCCTTTGTCGAAGCAACTATTGAAGCCATCGTCCATTCGGCTCGAACGGCCGATACCGGGCAGATCGGCGACGGCAAAATCTTTGTTCTACCGCTTGAGGATTGCGTGCGCATTCGCACCGGCGAGCGCGGCGGCCAGGCGATTGGCCCCTAGCTTGCATACCTTTGGCGAGGTTTTTGCGCTCTCCCAGAGAACTTTCACCGAGGAAACCCACCCCATGAGTTCGTTGACTCCCCGTCAGATGGCTGTGCAATCGATTGCCAATGCGTCGTATCAACTGAATCGCGTTGATTTCAAGAAGACCCACGCCAAGGACATGTTCGGCTGCAACGTGTTCAACGAGGCCACGCAGCGCGAACGCTTGCCCAAGCCCGTGTTTAAGGCCTTGCAGAAGACCATCAGGGAAGGGGCTCCGCTCGATGCCGCGATCGCCGATGCCGTCGCCAACGCCATGAAAGATTGGGCCATCGAAAAGGGCGCCACCCACTTCACGCACCAATTTCAACCGATGACCGGTCTGACCGCCGAGAAGCACGACAGTTTCCTGACGCCCACCAACGACGGCAAAGCAGTTGCCGAGTTCAGCGGCAAGGAGTTGATCAAGGGCGAACCGGACGCGTCGTCGTTCCCGTCGGGCGGAATTCGCACTACGTTCGAGGCCCGCGGCTACACCGCTTGGGACCCGACCAGTCCCGCTTACATCTTCGAGAACCCAAACGGTTCAACCCTCGTCATTCCGACGGCGTTTGTGAGTTGGACGCACGAAGCGCTCGACAAGAAGACGCCGCTCTTGAAGTCGATGGAGGCCTTGTCGAAGCAGGCGATTCGGATTTTGAAGTTGTTCGGAAAAAACGACGTCAAGAAGGTCTTCACGACCGTCGGCCCGGAGCAAGAGTATTTCCTGATCGATAAGAACTTTTACTACGCCCGGCCCGACCTGCTCAACGCCGGCCGCACGCTGTTTGGCGCTCCGCCGCCCAAGGGCCAGGAACTCGAAGACCAGTACTTCGGTTCGATCCCGGAGCGGGTGATCGCGTGCATGGCCGACTGCGAAGCGGAGCTCTTCAAGCTTGGCGTGCCGGTCAAAACTCGGCACAATGAAGTCGCGCCGTCGCAATATGAAATCGCGCCGATCTTCGAGGACTCCAACCTTGCCACCGATCATCAAATGTTAGTGATGGAGATCATGAAGCGGGTCGCCCCGAAATATGGGCTGGCTTGCCTCTTGCACGAAAAACCATTCGCCGGCATCAACGGATCGGGAAAGCACAATAATTGGTCGATGGCGACGGACTCGGGCGAGAACCTGCTCGAACCGGGCAGCACTCCCCACGCCAATGCTCAATTCCTCGTCTTCTGCGTCGCGGTGATCCGCGCGGTGGCTCGCTATTCGAAGCTCCTGCGTGTGTCGGTTGCCAGCGCCGCCAACGATCATCGACTCGGGGCCAACGAGGCGCCGCCCGCGATCATCTCCATTTTCTTGGGCAGTCAGCTTCAAGAGGTGATGGAGCAACTCGAACTGGGCAACGCAACCGCCGCGAAGTCCGGTGGAGTCATGGACATCGGCGTCAGCGTGTTGCCGAAACTTCCGCGCGATCCGGGCGACCGCAACCGCACGAGCCCCTTCGCCTTCACCGGCAACAAGTTCGAGTTTCGGGCGGTCGGCGGTTCACAATCCATCGCCGGACCGAACACGGTGCTCAATACGATTGTCGCCGAATCACTCGACTACGTTGCCAACGAGCTGGAGCGCGCAACGAAAAACGGTAAAGACCTTCATAAGGCCATTCAGGATTTGTTGCCGGGCATGATCCGCGAGAGCAAGAAAGTACTCTTCATGGGCGATAACTATACGAGCGAATGGCACGCGGAGGCAGAAAAGCGCGGCCTGCCAAATCTGAAGAACACCGTCGATTCGTTGCCGGTGGTGATCGAGAAGGAAACGATCGAACTGTTCAAGAAGTTCGGCGTGTATTCGGAAGGCGAACTAAAGAGCCGATTCGTGATTTTGTGCGAGAACTACATCAAGACGGTCAATGTCGAAGGCCGATTGATGAGCTTCATGGGCAAGACGATGATCCTGCCGGCGGCGCTCAGATATCAGGGCCAAGTGGCCGGAACGGTGAACGCGACCAAGTCCGCCGGCGTGGAAAACGGATTGCAAGCCGATCTGCTCAAATCGCTGACCGCGACAATTAACGACCTGCAAAAATCCCTTTCGCATCTCGACCACGAACTGGGACATCACGGCGGTGATGTTTACGACCACTGCAAGTACATGCGCGACAAGGTGGTGCCCGCAATGAATGATGTGCGGAAGTTCGCCGACAAGTTGGAAACCGTGGTCGCCGATGACCTGTGGCCTATCCCGACGTATCGCGAAATGCTGTTCATCAAGTGAGCAGTCACGCCGCTTGCGGCTAAGCCGCAAGCGGCTTGCCTTTCCGATTCTCAGCTAACAAGAACGCACCGTGCAGGCCGACGATCCCGGCGAACAGCGACGCCAGCACCCGGGCGGCGGACAGCATGTCTACGGCGTCGCGCCTTATGTCCGGAAACGATTCGCCCACCTCGTCGAGGCTCTTTTCCAAATCGCCCAGCGATTGCTCCTGCTCCCCCAGTTGGGACGACACTTGCTCCGCCAGCAGCGGAACCATCCGGGAAAAAGTCTCGGCCAATTCCGTGCTCTGGTTTAGAGAGGTCTCGTACTCCGCGCGATTCTTGATGACCGTGTCGAGTTGTTTCGCCGACGTCTTAAGTAGCGATGAGGTTTGCTTCATGCCCTTGCGCATTTCGGGCCATTGCGCCACGGTCGCGTCAACGCCCTTCTGAGCCAACCGCAATCCGGCGGCCACCTCGCGGAGCTGCTTGGTTTCACGCAAGAGTTTGGCAATCTCACGGGCCAGGCGCGGCAGGTCGTCGGCGAGTTTTGCCGTGCGCTCCGGGATATCGCGAAGCAGTTGTTCGAGCTTATCTTGCTGTTTGAGTGTTTGTCCAAGCGCTGTCCGCGTCTTGGACACGACCTTTCGGCTTTCCTCCAACGATTTGCGCACGGCAGGCAGTTCTTTCGCGATGTCGTCGAGTTCCCGCTGCGCGGCACGCACGCCTTCCGTCGCCTTGCCAAGTCCCTCCGCGATCTTCTCACCGTTTGGCCAGAATGGTTTTTCCTCGACCTCAATCTTGAGCCCGCGAACCTTGATGGACGGATACGTATACCCAGCCAACTTCTCGACCTGCTTCGCCGTCAGGTCCAACGATGACTCGAGCCCGGCAAAGCCCTCCTTAATTGCGTCAAGTCGTTTCAATTCGATCAGCTTCAGCATTTTCTCCAATCCTTCGTCGAAGCGCCCGAGGCTGTCGTGGACGTCGCGTGCGGCCTTCAAGTCGGGAGTTGATTCTCGCAGCAAGTTCCCAAGCGCTTTCGCGTCGTCGGCGAGGTTGACAGCCATTTGATCAAATTGGTCAGCTATCTTGGTGGTGGAGGGAACGAGCGTTTCGTCGATGAACTTCGCGGTCTCTCCGAATCCGGCGCCGAGCTTGCCGATTTGTTCCGGATCGACAACGCGGGCCACGCCGTCCAACCCTTCCGCCGCTTCGTTCAAGGAAACACGCAATGTCGCCACCGTCTCGAAGTCCACTTGCTGGCTCTTGAGGGTTCGCGTGACGATTTGGGTTTGCACTTGCAACTTGTCCGCCAGTTGCCGCACTTCTGGCTGGCGCACGTCATGCACTTGCCGACGCACGGTGCCAACCTGGCGGCTCGCCGTTCGCGTGGCGTTTTCGATTCGGTCTATTCCTTGGCCCGCACGGGAGGGACGCGGCAGCGACCAACCGAACCACAGCAGTGCGAGCGCGGCAAGAATCTCCAAGGCCCCCACGGCGGCAAATACGGTGCGACGCATCGGGCGTGACCTCCCATGAGAGCGACAAAGCTTCTATCTCTCTATTCTACCCCACGCGCCGGGCATTTTGTCGCCTCGGCTGGCATGGACAGCCCCAAGCGCGTTGCCATAGTCTAAGCCCATGACCTCGGTCAACCTGATCCGTCTGTTCGATTTTTACCTGGTGTCGATGTTCCTTTTGAGCACCTTGCGCCGTCTGGGACAGTATCGGGCGGTCGGAGCGTTGATGATGTCGGCGCCGGGGCGTTGGCCGCGACTGCTTCAGGAGATGCGGAAGCACCGAGCGATTTTCTTCACGTGGACCACGTTGCGGCCCGCCGCCCTGGCATTGGCACTTTCGGTGGTGAACATGTTGGCGGCCCGTGTGATTTGGCCGCATGCCGATTTGACGCTCGCCGACCTGTTGCATCACTGGTACTACTTGCCGGCCATCATCATGACGCTGTGTCCCATGCTGGGCATCGATATCTATTTCCTGGTCCGCGTCGGCCGGGTCGATCGCGTGGAAACGGCCAAGTATCTGGATCAGGCGGAGCATTGGCTCACGAGCTGGAAAGCGCCGGTGGTTCGTTTTCTCACGCTAGGATATGTCGATCCGCGGCGGATGGTGTCTGAGGAAGTGCGCAACGCCATGACCGCGCTGAGCGACCTGATGAACCGGAACTTCTATTGGATGTCGCTGCAAGTCGGCATGCGGGTGATCTTCGGTTTGGCGCTCTGGAGCGCGTGGGCGATCTTCGTGGGGCCGCATCAGGCAGTTTGAAATTCGTTGCAATCATCGAGCGTGGCAGATGGCAAAACCCTCGCAGGCTGTTCAGAATTACCTGAAAGCGATTCATCATCTGGGCGGCGACCAACGACAAGTGTCTCCGGCGGAAATCGCCGCGCGCCTGGATGTGAAGGCCCCTTCAGTCACGGGCATGCTCAAACGCTTGGCCGAAGCCAATTGGATCACTTATGAGCCCGGCGAAGGCGGTCGCCTGACGGATCGCGGGCGTGCCGAGGCAAGGCGCGTTATCCGCCGTCATCGGCTCGTCGAATTGTTCCTTACGCGCGTGCTCGGATTGGACTGGAGCGAAGTGGACGCCGAAGCGGAAGCGCTCGAGCACGCGATCTCTCCGCGACTCGAGCAAGCCATTGCAGCGC
Organism: Gemmataceae bacterium; assembly: GCA_041495645.1. Classification (GTDB taxonomy): domain Bacteria; phylum Planctomycetota; class Planctomycetia; order Gemmatales; family Gemmataceae; genus JBGQCZ01. The sequence goes on from JBGQCZ010000048.1 coordinate 7,607, forward strand.
ATCTTGGCGAACCGCTCGAGGATCCTCACGGGCACCCGATTCCATCTTCGAGCGGAGAAATCGCTCGACGCGAACTGCATGAATTGGGGGAGTTCAAAGCCGGGCAGTCCGTGGTCATTCGCGAGGTGCAGGACGATCGGCCGGACCGATTACGGCACTGGCAGACTCACGGACTTACGCCGGGCGCGATCGTGCGCATTCGCGGATATCAACCGCTCGACGACGTCTTCGAAATCGAAGTGGGGGGCCGCATGATTCTGCTAGGCAGTGAGGGCCTGGCGGGCTTGCGCGGTGAGCTGACCAGGTAAGTCGGGCCTTAACAAAGCGGCTCATTTTTGCATGATTTTCAAGTTCCGATTTGACGGGTCGTAATAACTGTTCCATGTTTACTGTAGATAACGGCTGAGGGTTTGCAGAATCACATCCCGAGCTGTTTTGCCCTTTCCCGGTTCGCCCGGAATGAGGGTCGTCACCATGCAAGTTGTTTGCTGCAATGTCGCTGCGTTGAGCATCGCGATGCTGTATTACGTGTGGCGCGACGGCGCGGCGCGAAATACACATGGTCGCAAGGCGCTGCGCGAGCGCGTGACCTACATGCTGTGGGTCGCCGCCAATCAGGCCGCCTGACTCCAACCCATTCGGATTCATACCGGTGGCATCGATGCCGGCATTCCGGCCGGCACCATCCTCCGATCGGGGGACGGCATCCTCCACCGAAAGCAGGGGCTTCCGTAGCGGCAACGCGGCGGGGCTCCTGTTTTTTTTGTCCCCGTCAATTCACCCGCGCCTTCACCGCGTCCTTCGAAATTAGCGCCGGCCAATAGGCAAACACTTCTCTAACTGTCGGGCGGCCGGTTGTATAACCGGTGACACCAGGGGGGCCCGAGGTCACCAGCGGCGCGAATTCCTTGGTAAAACGATCAACCTTGGTTTTGTCGGCATCACGAACGCTGACTCGAAGCACCACTTCCGGCGGATCGGCGCGGGACAGCACGCCCGGCACACAATCGCCCGCACCGAGGCATTCAATCAGCGAATGGGCCGGCTTCATGCCGATTCTTGCCAAACGCTCCAACAATATTTCACCGCACCGGTGTGCTTTCGTGACGCAGCCCGGACCCGCGATGACCAACGTGCCCGAAGCGGCAAATCCGTCGCGATATGAGATTGAAACCTTGTACGTCGAAGTGGCCGGCTCGCCTCTTGCTCCGGTGATTCGGACCGAATTCAGACCATCAGGAACCAATTTGAGCGACGTGAAATCGGCGACAACATCGGGAGTGAGATACGCCGCGGGGTCGCCGACCTCGTAAAGCAACTGTTCGCTTATCGTCTCGACGTTGACCGCGCCGCCGCTGCCTTCGGGCTTCGTAATGCGAAATTCACCGCTCGGCTCAATCTCGGCGATCGGGTAGCCGACGTTGGCCAGATCCGCCTCGGTCCAATTGCACCAAAGGCCGCCCGTCGCTTGCGCTCCGCACTCAATAAGATGTCCGGCCGCGCTGCCCGCCGACAAACGATGCCAATCATCCCATTTCCAGCCAAACGCATGCGCCGCGGGCGCAAGCGTTAGCGAAGCATCGGCTACACGACCGGCGATCACGAGGTCGGCGCCCTGTTTCAATCCTTCCACGATCGGCGCCGCGCCCAAATAAGCGTTGGCGCTCACGACTTTTGGCCGGATCGACGCTAGCGACTCGCCGGTGTCGAGATGATTGAGCGAATGCCCTTCATGGAGCAAGCGATCCAAATCGGGCATGAGATCGTCGCCGGTGACGATGGCAATACGGCGATTGTTCAAACCGGCCTTGTCCAGAACCGCTCGTGCTTTGGCTGCGCAGCCCGCGGGATTCATGCCGCCCGCGTTGGTGATGATGCGCAGTTGCGGTTGGCGCTTCCATATCGGCGTCAGGCGTTCCAACACGTCAAGAAAATCGGCGGCGAACCCAGTCGCCGGATCGCGCTGCTTTTGCAACGCCAGGATCGACATGGTCAGTTCGGCAAGGTATTCGAGCGTGAGGAAATCGAGCTTGCCGTGCTCGGCGAGCAGAATCGGTGCGTCTAGATTGTCGCCCCAGAAACCCCAACCGTTGCCGATGCGGACCGCGCTCATGGGCTACTCCAGCGTCGCCAGCGCAAGGACGGCCTGGCAGCCCCGCACGAACTCAGCCAAGTCCACCCATTCCTCAATGGTGTGTATCTGGTTTTGGCCCGCACCGATCGTGATGGTCGGAATGCCGTGGCGAATCATCCAATTGGCGTCGAGTCCGCCATTGGCGATTTTCGTAGTCGCCGACCAGCCCAAACGCTCAAGGGCCTTTTTCGCATGACCGACAACCGGAGCATCCTCGCTCAGTTTGAACGGATAATAGTCCAAGCGCGATTCAAATTTCATGCAAGCCGACTTGCCTTGGTCGTCTTTGACTTCAACAGCGGCTTTTTCGAATGCCGTGCGATATGCCTGCGTGATCAACGTGGCGGTGGCGGGATCGTGGCTGCGCGATTCGCCGGTAATGCGAACAAAGTCGGTAACGACATTCGTGGCCTGACCGGCGCAGCGGCCGTCTTTGTCGCCAAAGCTGCCGACGTTGCTGGTGCCATGTAGGTCGCCATGGTCGACTTTGCCAAACCAATCCTCGCGAAACACGTCTGCCAAAGCCAAGGCGGCAACTACCGTGGCCGAGATGCCTTTTTCGGGATGCACGCCGGCATGCGACGCCTTGCCGGTAATTTCCACTTCCCAGCGCTCGGCCCCGACCGCTCCGATCGTAATCTCTGCCGCGTTCTTCCCGTCCACATTGAAGCCCAAGACAGGTCCTTGCAGGTCGCCGACGTTGAGATACTTGGCGCCAAACAGCCCGCTTTCCTCGCGGACCGTGAATAGCAGCGTGATCGGCCGATGGGGCAATTTTCGCTCGATGAGCACGCTCGCGAGCGTGACGAGCGCCGCTACACCCGTGCGATTATCGCCGCCCAGGGCCGTCTTGGCCGCGGGAATAATCCGGTCGTCCTTGAGAACGGGCTTCGCGCCGGCGCAAAGAGGAACCGTATCGAGGTGAGTCATGAACAGCAGGCGGGGACCGGTCCGGGTTCCCGGCAAATCGACAATAAGATTGCCGGTCTGAGTAGGAACCGGGATGCGGCCGTTGGCATCGTCGTGGCGAATTGCGGCGCGCGGCACGCCCGATTCGACGAGAACCTTCGTCACATCTCGGGCAATTGCGGCTTCATTGCCAGTCGTTCCTTCGACTGCCAGGAAACGCATGAGCCGCCCAATCGCGGCCTCGCGATCGATCGTGAAATCGGTGGGTTGCATGGAAGTCTCGACGAGTCATGACGCGGCTGTATTTCCTCTATCATGTCGCGCACGACCCGCTCGGCCATCCTTCCATGCAATTCGGAGCCGAATTCTTGCCTGCGATCAAGACGGCTTGTCTTCCTTCAGGCGGTAACCAACGCCCCGAACCGTCTCGATTAAATCCGCGTCGCCGAGCTTTTTTCGCAATGTCTTGATGTGAACATCAATGGTCCGTTCCAAAACGATTGAGCCTTCGCCAATTGCGGCATCCATTAGTTGGTGGCGCGAAAAGGCCCGGCCCGGCTGTTTCAGCAGGCATTCGAGCAATCGGAACTCGGTTGGCGTGAGGTCCAGCGGTTTCCCGTTTGCCCATGCCTGGTGACGTACGCGATCGATGCGAATGCCCAGATGTTCTATGATGTCGGTTTCCTCCGTCTTGCCGTCGCGGCGGCGGAGTTGCGCCTTGATGCGCTGCATGAGGACTTTGTTGCTAAATGGCTTGGTGACGTAGTCGTCAGCTCCCATCGAGAATCCGACGACCTGGTCCGTTTCTTCGGCCCGCGCAGTCATCATGATGATGGGGATTTGGCGAGTGCGTTCCCCGGCACGAACCTCGCGGCAAACTTCCAATCCGCTCAGACCCGGCAGCATGAGATCGAGAACAATCAAGTCGGGAAGAAGCGTCTGGGCTTTGCGCAATCCTTCGTTGCCATCGTGGGCGACCACCGTCTCAAGTCCTTCACGCTGGAAGTTGTATTCCAGCGTTTTGACGAGCTGGCGTTCATCTTCCACGATCAGGATGCGCGGTTTGGTCATATGGCTTCATTCTCAACGCACGTCGATGGCTTCGGGATGATGCCGGATGATCCGACCCTCGACCAGGTAAACGACGTCCTCGGCGATGTTCGTGGCGTGGTCGGCGATTCGTTCCAGATGGCGGACGGCCGAGAACAACGACAGCCCCGGTTCGATTTGATCCACCGATTTCTTCATTTGGCTGATCAATTCGTCGATGATGCCGTTGTTCAAACGATCCACGTCGTCGTCGAGCCGGCAAACTTGCTTGGCGAGTTCCACATCCTGGTTGACGAAAGCATCGAGGCTCTGCCGGACCATGCGAGTCGTCATTTCGGTCATTTGCCGCAGTTTCGCCGGAATCGAGATCGGCGTGCCTTGCGCCAAGCTCTCGGCTCGTTCGGCTATTTCCACAGCCAAATCGGCCATTCGCTCGAGGTCAGTCGTGATGAGGAGGATCGACGCAATTCGGCGCAGATCTCCAGCCACCGGCTGATGCAGCGCGAGGATTTGAAAGCACTCCTCGCTGACCTTGTTTTCCCGGGCATCGATGTCGGCATCGCTGGCGATTACTTCTTGAGCGAGTGTCGCATCGCGTTCGCGAAGTGAATCGATCGCACGATGGATGATCTCTTCGACGGACGCCGCCAGATCGAGGACGTCGCGCTGCAACCGCTCCAGGTCACGTTGCAAGTGTTTCATGGCTTTGGCACTCATCATCCGTAATGATTCCGACGTCGCACCGCGCGACGGCAGCCACGGACTCCTTCCATTCTAGCCGAAGCGTCCAGTGATGTAATCTTCGGTTTGCTTGACTGCGGGCCGAGTAAAGATGCGATCGGTTGCTCCGGACTCGACGAGCCGGCCCTCATAAAAGAACCCCGTCAGGTCCGAAACGCGAGCCGCTTGTTGCATATTGTGGGTCACGATCACGATCGAATAGTCTCGTTTCAGCTCGAAGATCAAGTCTTCGATGGCGGCCGTGGCTCGGGGGTCCAAGGCCGATGTCGGCTCGTCCATCAGCACGACTTCCGGATCGGTGGCCAACGCCCGTGCGATGCACAACCGCTGGGCTTGTCCGCCGGAAAGGTTCAGTGCCGAATCATCGAGCCGGTCCTTGACTTCGTCCCACAGCGTCACTTGACGTAAACAGCGCTCCGCCAGTGCGTCCAACCGTGCCCGCCTGTTGTAACCAGCCAAGCGCGGACCGTAAACGACATTCTCAAAGATTGATTTGGGAAACGGGTTGGATTTCTGGAACACCATGCCAACCCGCCGGCGTAGGTCGACGAGATTCATACGACGATCGTAAATGTCTCTGCCGTCCAGCAAGACCTTGCCGACATGCCGCACGCCGTCAATCAAATCGTTCATGCGGTTGAGCATGCGGAGAAATGTCGACTTGCCGCAGCCGGATGGACCGATCAAAGCCGTCACCGCTCGCTCGGGAATGTTCATCGTCACCTGGTCGAGCGCCATTTTCGCGCCATACCAAAACGACAGCCCGCGAACCTGAATCTTCGGTGCAATGAGTTCGGGGTCAGACGGAGGGCTACCGCGGCGGGTGCGGGTGGAAACGAGTTCCTGGAAGAGTACGGCCATGTTGTTGCCCCGTTGCGATGACTGCCTTGCCGGATCCAGTCGCAACTACCCAATGAGGTTTGTACTTTGGCCGTGTGAAGAACATGTGAAGGAATCGTGAATTCATTGCGGGGTTCGTGGCAGACACACACTAAACGTCGTCCCTTGACCTAACTCGCTGGCTACCTTGACGTTACCTTTCATGATGTGGACCAGATTCTTGACGATGGCGAGCCCTAAACCCGTGCCGCCCATTTCACGCGACCGGGCTTTGTCAACGCGGTAGAAGCGCTCGAAGATACGCGGCAAATCCTCTTCCGGGATTCCGCGTCCGTTGTCTTCCACTTCGAGGCAAATTTGGTCGCCGAGACCATACCAGCGAACTTGAATTAGGCTGCCTTCCCCCGTGTATTTGATGGCGTTGTCGATGAGGTTGTCGAGAATCTGTCCGAGTGCTTCCTCATCGGCGCGAATATCGGCGGCGCTGGGTTCGGACGGCTGAATCATCTTCAACGTCTGCTTTTTGGAGTCGGCCCGAGCCTGGTGCCGATCGAAACTATCCTGGACCGCATCGGCAATTTTCACCGGCGCCGCTTCCAAGGTCGCCGCGCCGGACTCAATTCGCGCCAAGCTGAGCAGGTCCAAAATCAAA
>JBGQCZ010000049.1:0-13869 GCA_041495645.1 Gemmataceae bacterium
GGAAGGCGACACCGTCAAGCTCATCGTCCCGCCGGACATCGTTGCCACGATGGCCAAGGGCATGGTCAAAGCCGGCGGCGCTGGCGCTGCGCCTCCGCCGAAAACGCCGGAAAAACCAGATTGAGCGAGGCGACCCGATGCTGCGATTGCCGCTATTCGCTGACATGGGCATTCCGGTCTTTACACCGGATTGGAGCCAAACGCCCCCGCTGATCTTTGTGGCGGTGGGCTTGTGCGCCAGTTGCTTCATCGGCTTTGGCGGCATCTGGGCCATCCGGCATCCCCGACCGATGCTGGGACTGCTGTTGCTGGTCCCGGGCGGATTTTGCGTCTTCATCGGCGTTTTGCAAGCGGTCCACCGCGAGTTGTTCGGAACGCTTTGCTTGGTGCCTGGAATACCAATGATCGGCTTGAGTGTTTGGCTGCTGGCGCAGAAAAAGGCATTCGTTGGAAAGAGCTTGATTCTGCTCGTTCTGGCCGTGGCCAGCGCAATCGGTGGAATCTCCGCCCTAAATTTCGTGACCTGGAACGATCCGCGCGAGGAGTACCGCAAGCGCTCCAGAGAAACGAGAAAATCATTCCTCTGGGATGGCGTTGATCAAAAAAGCGCGTCTCCACCGCCAGTCAAGCCGGGCGACGGGCCATGAATCTCACCGTGCCACATCCGTTGCGGGCCGCACCGCCGATTGCGGGCGCCTCGCTCGCGGCGATCATGCTCGGTCTGACGCTCGCGGCCGCATTGCTCGCCGGGTGGACGCCAATCCTTTTCAGCATCGCAACCGTGTTTCTTTTCGCCGGGCCGCACAACTGGCTCGAAGCCCGCTATTTTCTTACCCGCTTGCCGGCGCGATGGGGCAAGCTGCGGCCGTTCTTCCTGTTTGCTTTCGGCGGGCTGTTTGCGCTGTGCGCTGGGTCGTGGGCGTTGCCGTGGCTGGGGCAGTGGTTTGGCTGGACCGAATCAGCATTTGCCACAGCGGTCGCGGTTTGGAATTCACTGTTTATCGGCTGGATTGCCGTTCTGATCCAGATGCGCATGCGTCAAAACCCGCGCCGCGATTGGGGCTGGACGCTGCCGGTGGTTTTCCTGGTCCTTGCCGCGAACTGGCTAGCGCCGTTCCTGTTCAGCTATTCCTTGGTCTACCTGCATCCGCTGATGGCGTTGTGGCTGCTCGATCGCGAACTGAAGCGAACGCGGCCCGAGTGGCGGCCGGCCTATCACGCTTGCCTGCTGGCCGTTCCCGCGTTGCTTTGTTTGTTGTGGTGGAAGTTGCACGATGCACCGCCGCTGCCGACGCTCAACGAAGTGGATTCGGCAATCACCAATCACGCCGGAGCGGGAGTGTTCGGCGGTGTATCGAGCCATTTCCTGGTTGCCGCCCAAACGTTCCTGGAAATGGTGCACTACGGTGTTTGGGTAATCGCTATTCCGCTCATCGGCCTGCGAACGGCGCCGTGGCGATTGGGCAACGTACCCATGGCGAGGCGCGGCGCCAGTTGGCGCTTGGGCATCATGTGCGTACTCGCCGTTGGGCTCGTCATCATGCTGTTGTTGTGGGCCTACTTCGGCCAGAACTACGCCGCGACGCGCTACGTGTACTTCCAAGTCGCTCTGCTGCACGTGTTGGCCGAAGTGCCTTTCCTCCTGCGAGCGCTTTGATCGCCGCCCAATACGACTATTTCTTTCCCTTCTCCGCCAGCGCTGCTTGCGCCGCAGCCAGCCGTGCCACCGGCACGCGGAAGGGCGAGCAACTCACGTAATCGAGCTTGATCTCGTGACAAAACATGACCGAATCCGGGTCGCCGCCGTGCTCGCCGCAAATGCCGATCTTCAGCTTGTGGCGCTTCGAACGGCCTTTCTGCACTCCCATCTTCATCAGTTCGCCCACGCCTTCGCGGTCGATGGTGGCAAATGGGTCCGCGGCAAGAATGTCCGCCTTCTTCGGGTCGGTGTAGGGTGAAATGAACGGGCCGTAGTCGTCGCGGCTCACGCCAAGCGTGGTTTGCGTCAGGTCGTTGGTGCCAAAGCTGAAGAACTCGGCGGATTCGGCGATCTGATCGGCCACCACGCAGGCACGCGGCAATTCGATCATCGTGCCAACAAGGTAGTCGACCTTCACGCCCTTCTCGGCAAAGACTTTCTCCGCCGTTTCGCGGATGATCTTTTCCTGGTTCTTCAGTTCCTTAGCGAAACCGACGAGCGGAATCATCACTTCCGGATGAACCTCAATGCCTTCCTTTTTGACCAACACCGCGGCCTCGAAGATCGCCCGGGCCTGCATGGCGGTGATCTCCGGATAGACGATCCCCAACCGGCAGCCGCGATGGCCCAGCATCGGGTTGGACTCGTGTAACTCATGCACGCGCCGCGTGATCGCCTCCACTGTGGCCCCAAGCTTCTCGGCTAACTCGACCTGCCCGAGGTGGCCGTGCGGCAGAAACTCGTGCAGCGGCGGGTCGAGCAGGCGGATCGTCACCGGCCGGCCCGCCATAGCCCGGAACAATCCCGCGAAGTCGTCGCGCTGGAACGGCAGCATTTTCACCAGCGCCGCCTCGCGAAATAGAGTGTCTTCAGCCATGATCATTTCGCGCATTTCGGCGATATGGTCGAAGAACATGTGCTCGGTTCGGCACAAGCCGATGCCCTCGGCACCGAAGGCAATTGCCTCGGCCGCTTGGTTCGGAAGGTCCGCATTGGTGCGAACGCGCAGCACGCGATGCTTTTCGGCCCAATCCATTACTTGTTGGTAGCGGCGATAGGTGTCCGACTTGTCCGCCGCCAGGTCTTTTGTGATCAGGACGCGAACCACTTCGCTCGGCCTTGTGGAAATGGATCCGGCGAACACTTCGCCGGTGAAACCGTCGATGCTGATGTCGTCGCCTTCCTTAAAGGTCTTGCCGCGAGCGGTGACCTTGCCGGTTTCGTTATCGATATCCAACTCGCCCGCGCCGACAATGCAAACCTTTCCCATCTGCCGGCTGACGAGGGCCGCGTGCGAACTCACGCCGCCGACGGCGGTAAGAATGCCCAGAGCCGCTTTCATGCCGCGCAGGTCCTCGGGCGTCGTTTCCTTGCGGACCAGGATGAGCGCCGCGCCGGGGTTTGCTTGCTTAAGCGCTTCGGCCTTCTGCGGCGAGCAAACGATCTTGCCCGTGGCCGCGCCGGGGCCGGCGGGAATGCCCTTCGTCAGCAATTTGTCCGATTTTGCGGCAATCTTTTTTGCGTCGATGTCGAATAGCGGCTGGAGCAACTGGCTCAGATCGCCTGCGGGAATGTACTTCGGTGAAATAGCTTCGTCGGGCGTGATAAGCTTTTCGGCCACGAGATCGGTCGCCACGCGCACGGCCGCGAAGCCGGTCCGCTTGGCGTTGCGCGTTTGCAGCATATAGAGTTTGTTGCGCGAGATCGTGAACTCGATGTCCTGCATGTTGCGATAGTGCTTTTCCAGCTTATGGCCGACCTCGACCAGTTCCTTGAATGCCGCGGGCATGTCCTTTCCGAGCGTTTCCTCGATCCGCTTGGTGGGGCGCGAACCGTTCACCACGTCTTCGCCCTGGGCGTTGATCAAATAATCGCCGCACATGCCGGGTGTGCCCAGCGAACCGTCGCGGGTGAGGGCAACGCCGGTAGCGCAATCGTCGCCGAGGTTGCCGAACACCATCGCCATGATGTTGCAGGCCGTGCCCCACTCGTCGGGGATCTTGTATTGCCGGCGATAAACGCAAGCCCGGTCATTCATCCACGAGCCGAACACCGCGCCGATGGCCCGCCACATTTGCTCGTTCGGATCGGTGGGAAATTCTTCGCCAGTCAGCCGTCGGATCGCTTCCTTCGACTTCGCGATAATCGACTTCAGCGACTCGACATTCAATTCGTTGTCGAGTTTTACGCTCTGTTTGCGTCGCGCCTCTTTCAGGATGTGATCGAACGGTTCTTCCTTGTGACCCTTCAGGCCCATCACGACTTCGCCGAACATGAGCAAGAGACGACGGTATGAATCGAGGGCGAAGCGTTCGTTGCCGGATTGCTTGGTCAGCGCTTGGACCGTGATATCATTCAAACCGATGTTCAACACGGTGTCCAACATGCCGGGCATGGAGTCGCGCGCGCCGGAACGGCAGGAAACCAAGAGCGGGTTGACCGTGTCGCCAAATTTGCAGCCCATGCTCTTTTCGACTTTGCGCAGGGCTTCCTCGACTTGGTTCTTGAGCTCGGGCGGATACGTGCGGCCGTTGCCGTAGAAATAGGTGCAAACATCGACCGAGAGGGTGAACCCGGCGGGGACCGGCAAACCGATCAGGGTCATTTCCGCGAGGTTGGCGCCCTTGCCGCCAAGGAGGTTGCGATCGCTCGCGCCGCCGTCCGCTTTGCCTTCGCCGAAATAGTAAACGTACTTGTGGCTCATCGCTTCTCTGTCCTGCTGTTTGTGGAAACTAGTTCATCTCGTAGAGTTTTAGGGATGATGACGCGATGCGGCCAAGATTAGGTCCCGTTTACGTTTCGCGCACGCGTGACGCTTCGCGAGCGCGAAACGTAAACAAGATAGGTAGCGCGAAACGTAAACATGATCTAATTCGTTGCGTTCGCGTTCCCGGGACGGTAGAGTGGCCTCACCAAATTCTTCTCCCACCGGAATTCGCGTTATGGCTCGTTCGCTTCGCACCCTTCTCGCCGCGTCGATTGCACTCGGCATTATTTCAGCCGCAGTGGTTTGCCAAAACTCCTCGCCCTCAGCCGACGAGCCCGCCGTGCCGCAAGCCGCTCGTTACTGGAAGGGCAATCTGCACACACATTCGCTCTGGAGCGACGGCGACGACTATCCCGAAATGATCGCCGACTGGTACAAGTCGCATGGCTATCAATTTTTGGCGATGACAGACCATAACCGGCTCTCCGATGGGGAGCGCTGGGTCGATGCTGAACCAAAATCGAAAGCGGGCGGCGCGGCGATGAAGAAGTACCTGGCCCGCTTCGGCGATGCGTGGGTGGAGCGGCGCGAGGAAAAGGGCAAGGCGCAGGTGCGGCTCAAACCGCTGTCGGAGTTTCATTCGCTGCTCGACGAGGCCGGCCGGTTTCTCATGATTCCGGGCGAGGAAATCTCGCATTCCTATGCGAAATTGCCCGTCCATATCAACGCGATCAACCTTCGCGACGCGATCAAGCCCGTCGATGGCGACGGCATAGCCGAAACCATTCGCATCAATCATCGAGCCGTGGCCGAGCAACGCAGGAAAACCGGCTGGAAGATCATCGCTTCGCTCAATCACCCGAATTTCGGCTGGGGCATTCGCGCCGAAGACATGATCCTCACCGATGAATTGAAGTTCTTCGAAGTGTTCAACGGCCACCCCAGCGTCCGAAATTACGGCGATGCCTTGCACATCGACTGCGAAAAGATGTGGGACATCGTGCTCGCGCTGCGTTTGGGCAAACATCGCTTGCCGATCGTTTACGGCCTCGCGACCGACGACGCTCATGGCTACCATGTGTACGGTCTCGGAAGGGTGAATCCCGGCCGCGGCTGGGTGATGGTTCGTGCTTCGCACCTGAGTGCCGAAGCAATCGTGCGTGCAATGGAAGCCGGCGATTTCTACGCCTCCACCGGTGTGATTCTGAACGAAGTCAAAGTGAACGGAACCGAATTGCGCCTTTCGATCAAAGCCGAACCCGGCGTGACTTACAAAACGCAATTCATTGCCACGCTGAAGGACGCGAAGCTCGATTCCGAACCGCGCTTCGGCCCCGATGGCCAGGAACTGAAGGTGACGCGGATCTACAGCGATGAAATTGGCAAAGTCGTTGCCGAGGTTCAGGGAACCGAGGCGAAGTATGTGCTTACGGGCAAGGAGTTGTACGTGCGTGCGAAGGTGATTTCGTCGAAACCACATCCGAATCCGTACGCGAAGGGCGACGCAGAAGTGGCCTGGACGCAACCGGTGGCGCCGTAGCCTGCCGAATGGAAAGTAACGGCTTATTTGACGTTGGCGGCAGTTGTCTGCTGCAATTGTTGCGTCGGTTCGGCCGCGCCGTTTGGCAGCGGCATATCGGCATCATCCGCCGAATCCGAAAACTCGTGAATAATGACACACTCTACAAGGCCTTCACCAGGCAGAAGAGCTGGCTGGTTGGGTCCGCCTGCGGAGTCATTGAATTCAGCGATTAACTCGACTGGGTCATCAATTTGCGAAACACCGTTCATGACAACTACCTCGCTTCGACGACCTGATGGGCCATGTATTGATTATTGTACAAGAACTCGATTCGGTACATCCCTGCTTTCGGAAATCGCAGGTTTGTCAAGCGCCACGCTATTCCGGAAATCGTTAATGGGTTTGTAGGAAAGGTTATGGCACGCGCGAATTCGACCTGCACATGCCCCGTAGCGTCGTCAACTAAACGCAACTTGCCTGTGCCCTGACCGCGGCCATCCGTCAATACAAGATACACACTCAGTTTCGGCAGCCGAAACGGATAACTGTCGGCATGAATCGCTGTAGTCAGGCCCACGATGACTGGTCTAGTCGTGAATTGAGAACTGGTTAGAATGTCGTCGCATATGATCATGTACCGAACAATGGGAGGAATACCGTTCATTTGTGGCCTCAATTTTACGTGTTCCGAATCGGTACAATGGCTCTAATGTCCGTCACTACGATGCCGGTATACGAACAATCGCTTCGCGAGCCGCTCGATTACGCCCTGCGGGAGGCTACCATGCACTTCGCGGAAAAAAGCGCCGTTCATGAAACCGTGCGCAAACGCGGTGGAACGGCGTGCATTTCAGTCTGCAAAATCCATAAGCAAACGATGCCCGCGCCTCCTATTGCTTCGGAGTCACGCCCATGCGCGCTTCGTTCAGCTTCGCGACAATTCTGAGCTTGGCACTCGCTCCGTTCGTTCATGCCGCGGACTACGACTTGCTCATCCGCGGCGGGATGGTCTACGACGGCTCGGGCAAAGCCCCGATTCGTGCCGACATTGCCATTCGCGGCGACAAGATCGTTGCGATAGGCGATCTTTCCAATTCCTCGGCCAAGACCATCGTCGATGCCAAAGGCCTCGTGGTCGCGCCCGGTCTCATCAACATGCTCAGTTGGTCTTGCGATTCCTTGCTCGCCGACGGTCGTGGGCAGAGCGAGATCCGCCAAGGCGTGACCACCGAAATCATGGGCGAGGGCTGGTCGTGGGGCCCGGTCAACGATGCCATCAAGAAGCGGATGAAATCCGAGCAGATCGACATCAAATATGAGATCGAATGGAACACGCTCAGCGATTATCTGATGTTCTTGCAACGCAAGGGCGTCTCACACAATGTCGCGTCATTCGTGGGCGCAACCACGGTGCGGGAATACGTCCTCGGCCAGGAGAACAAGAAACCGACGCCGCAAGAATTGGAACGAATGCGACGGCTGGTCGAGATCGAGATGAAGGCTGGCGCGCTCGGCGTGGCGACCGCGCTTGAATACTCTCCGGCCTATTACGCCGGTACGGAGGAACTAATCGAACTGTGCAAGGTCGCGGCCAAGTACCAGGGCAAATACATCACGCATATGCGCAGCGAAGGTACGAGGCTCGCCGAGGCGATCGACGAGGTGATTCGCATCAGTCGCGAGGCCAAGATTCCCGCAGAGATTTATCACCTTAAGGCCGCGGGCCGGGCCAACTGGCCGAAAATGGACGCGGCCATTACCAAGATCGAGGCGGCCCGCAAGGACGGCTTGCCGATCACCGCCAACATGTACCCCTACACCGCCGGCGCCGCTCCGCTCACCGCCTGCATTCCGCCGTGGGCGCTGGTAGGCGGCGAAACCGCGATGCGAAAGCGACTCCGTGACCCGGAGCAGCGAAGCCGCGTTATCGAGGATATCTTGCGCCCGAAATACCAGTGGCCGAATTTCTACGCCAACGCCGGGTCGCCCGACAACATCAAGCTGATTTCCTTCAAGCAAGCGTCGCTCAAACCGCTGCAAGGCAAGAGCCTTTCGGAAATCGCCAAACTGCGTGGCAAGGAACCGGCCGAAGTGCTGCTCGATTTGCTCGTCGAAGACGAATCGCCGATCGGCACGGCGTACTTCATTACCGCCGAAGAGAACATCCGAAAGATCGTGCCGTTGCCGTGGGTGAGCTTCGGGTCGGATGAAGCCTCGCAAGCGCCGGAAGGGATCTTCCTCAAGTCCGTCCCGCACCCGCGGGCCTACGGCTGCTTCGCTCGCGTGCTCGGCAAGTATGTTCGCGAGGAAAAGCTGCTCACATTGGAAGAAGCCATTCGCAAAATGAGCCATCTGCCGGCCACGAATCTCGGATTGGATCACCGCGGTCTTCTCGCCGACGGATACTTTGCCGATGCGATCGTCTTTGACCCCGCTACAATCGCCGACAGAGCAACCCACGATAAACCCCATCAATACGCGGTCGGCATGAAACATGTGTTCGTGAACGGCGTGCAGGTGTTGAAAGACGGCGAGCACACGAATGCGACGCCCGGCCGCGCGCTTTGGGGACCGGGAAGAACGGAGAAATAGCAGAATCGAAGGCCTGGAGATTTCGCCATGAAATCGATTCGGATGACCTTGCTCATGACTCTCATCGCGCCATTCGCCTTGGCCGCACCGCCGGCCACGAAGACAGAACCCACTACCGACACTTATCACGGCACCGAGGTCGTCGATCCGTACCGCTGGCTTGAAGACGCCAAGAGCCAAGACGTGAAGGCCTGGAGCGATGCGCAAAACGCCCACGCCCGCACGTACCTCGACAAGCTGCCCGGCCGTGATGCGTTGCGAACGCGCGTGAAGGGAATCCTCACCGCCAAGACGATCGCGCATTTCAATCTGACCCATCGGCCCGGAATGCTCTTCGCCATGAAGCGCCTGCCTCCGAAGGAACAGCCATTCCTGGTGGTGATGCCGTCGGCCGAAGCGCCCGAGAAAGCCCACGTGCTGGTCGATCCAACTGAAATCGATGCGAAAGGAAAGACAACCATCGATTGGTACGTACCGTCGCCTGACGGGTCGCTCGTGGCCGTGTCGCTGTCGAAGGCCGGCAGCGAAGCCGGCGATGTGCATGTTTTCGATACCGCGACCGGCAAGCAAGTTCACGAAGTGATCCCGCGCGTCCAAAACGGCACCGCCGGCGGCGATCTTGCCTGGACGCCCGATGGCAAGGGCTTCTTCTACACGCGCTACCCGCGCGGCCGCGAACGCCCGCCGGAAGACTCGGACTTCTACCAGCAGGTTTGGTTCCACGAACTGGGCAACCCGACCGAAAAGGACCGCTACGAACTCGGCAAGGAGTTTCCGCGGATCGGCGAGATTCGTTTGTTCGCGCACAACGCCACCGGCCGGCTTTTGGTCTCGATGCAAAACGGCGACGGCGGCGAATTCGCTCACTACCTCCGCGGGCAAGACGGTAAGTATCACCAGTTCAGCGCATTCGAGGACCGCGCCATTCAGGTGTTTTTTGGTCCGAAGGGCGAGGTTTACGTCCTGTCGCGTAAAGACGCGCCGCGCGGCAAGCTCATGCGCCTCGGCGATGATGTCGATCTGAAAACGGCGAAAGTAGTTGTGCCCGAAGGAAAGGACACAATCGTCAGCGACTTCTACGGCAAACCGACGATCGTCGCGACCGCCTCGCGGTTGTACGTGACTTACCAGACCGGCGGGCCGGATGAAGTACGGGCCCTCACGCTTGACGGAAAAGAACTGGCCGCGCCGAAGCAACCGCCCGTTTCCGCGACCACCGAACTCACTCCGCTCGCGGACGACGACCTGCTCTTCGGCAATTCGTCCTATGTCCAGCCGCCCGCCCAATATCTGTTCCGGCCCAAATCGCACGAGGTCAAGAAGACACAACTCATCGGCGACCCACCCGTCTCGTTGGCCGATGTGCGCGTCGAACGCAAATTCGCCGTCAGCAAGGACGGCACCAAAGTGCCGGTGAACATTCTGATTCCCAAGGGAGCGAAACTCGACGGCAAGAACCCGTGCCTGCTGACCGGCTACGGCGGATACGGCATCAGCGTCGAACCGGGATTCTCTTCGGTGCGACGCATCCTGTTCGATCATGGATTCGTCGTCGCCGTGGCCAACCTGCGCGGCGGCAGCGAATACGGCGAAGCCTGGCACCACGCCGGCCGCTTGACCGAAAAGCAGAATGTCTTCGACGATTTCGCGGCGGCCATGAAATTGCTCATCGACGACAAATACACCTCGTCCGACAAGCTCGCCATTGAAGGGGGCAGCAACGGCGGGTTGCTCCTGGGCGCGATCCTGACCCAACACCCCGATCTCATGAAGTGCGTCATCTCCCACGTGGGCATCTACGACATGCTCCGCGTCGAACTCTCTCCGAACGGCGCCTTCAATGTGCCCGAGTTTGGCACCGTTAAGGACTCGACGCAGTTTCGCGCCTTGCACGCCTATTCGCCGTACCACAACGTGAAGGACGGCGAAAAGTATCCCGCTACGCTGTTCATGACCGGCGCTAACGACCCGCGCGTCGATCCGATGCAATCCCGCAAAATGACCGCCCGTCTGCAGGCCGCCACAAAGGGTGACGCGCCGATTCTCTTGCGCACCAGCGACAGCAGCGGACACGGCGCGGGCACGGCGCTTTCGGAGCGCGTCGAGGAACTGACCGACGCCTACGCGTTTCTGTTCCAACAATTGGGAGTGAGCAAGAAGGAGTGAGCAAGTTATTTTGTTTCGACCTTCAGATCGCTTCGCATTACGACAACCTGGTACGGGTTCCAAATTGACATCGTGTAGAAAATCCGGCATTGCCCGGCCGATCCGCTCGTGAACCGGGCCATGACATATGGGCCGTATTCACCGCCCCATTCATCGTCGCGATTCGGGTCGCTCAAGGCGTCGCGTTTTGCTTTCGATTTCGCCGAGTTGTGCATGAACTGTCCATAGCCGCTGTCGCGCCAGGGATCGAAGACAACCGTGCCCTTGGACCACGGCCCCCACGGCGACTCGGCCGACCGCATCGTGATTCCGCGCGGCTCGTGCGAGTTGTAAAGCATCACGTAGCGTTTGACCGGCGTCAGATAGGCCACCGAGAACTCGCCAACCACGTCGTGCCGGAACAACGAGACTCCTTGCGCTTCCTTCGCCGACCATTCTGACTGCCCCTTCGAATCGACGCCAGCGAAGAACTCCAACTTGGAGCGGTCGCCAATGTCCGCCGGCTTCACCCGAGCCAGACACACGCTGCTCTTGCGATACTCCCCGCTGCCGTAGATGTAGAGCCATTCGCCGGCGGACCAGAACGACACATTAATGAACTTGCTCCGAGACAGTTCGTAGAGCAGCTTGAACGTCCGGCCGTCGTCCTGCGAACTCGCGACCACCGACCGCCCCATCGTCTTCTCGGCCGAATGATCGGTCGTGAAAACCACATACATGACGCCGGCAATCGAGATGCCACCGCTGGGAACCTCGAACGCTCCTTGCTTGATCCCGGGTACGGTCAGCGGAAGCCACGTGCCGTCTTTCTTCTGGTGGAATTGGAGATCGATCTTCTCTGGATTCGTGCTCTTGGTCCAGCCGAGCGCGTCGCGATCGCCCGGTTGGCCCCAGGTGTCGCCGAACAGAAAGTAAAGCTGGCTCTTGTGCTCGAACGTACTGCCGAGGTCGCTCGCGACGATGCCAAACCGCTTATTGGTCTGGCTCAATGTCGGGACGCCGGCGGCTCGGTCGAAATCGCCGGTTAGTTGGCAGACCTTCTTCGTCGAGTTCGAAACGTAACCGAGCTCGTCCGCGCCGGCCCTGGACGCTATGATTCCGATGCTCACAACCATGACGAAGCGACGCATGGCACACATTTTGGACTCGGTCTCGCCCAAATACAATCACGAAAACACGAAGAACCAAATAGAATTTCTTTCGTACTTTCGTGTTTTCGTGATTGCATTTCAGAGGTGCCCCATGCCTATCAGACGACAATTCGCGATTCTTGCGATTCTCGCCCTTTCCACCGCTACCGCGGTCGCCAAAGACGAACACCGCGACGCCCTGTGGGCCGCGGTTCGCAACGGCGACCCGAAAGCCATCGAGGCGGCGCTCGACAAGGGCGCCGACATCAACGCCAAGAATGAGATCGGCATCTCCGCCCTGTGGATCGCGACCAGCAAGGGCAAGCCCGAAGTAATCGAACTGCTGGTTCGGCGCGGGGCCGATGTCAACGCCCGCGACGGCATCTGGTATATGTCCCCGCTCAGCCAATCGTTGTCGAAACTCGAAACCGTGAAATTGCTGGTGAAGGCCGGCGCGAAGGACATCGATGCGGCGTTCATGAGCTCGGCGTCGGCGGACCGGTTGCCGGTCGTGCAAGCTCTGCTCGAAAGCGGAAAGGTGAGTCAGGAGGCGCTCGACGCGGCCTTCAGCGCGCTGCCGGCGGACAAGAAGGAAATGAGCGAATTGCTGACGAAGGCCGGCGCGAAACCGTTCAAACCGATTTTCGAAGAAAACAAGAAGGCCTGGGCCGCACTCGCCGGTGACTACGAAACGGAAAACGGCACTAAGATCAAGTTCGAGATTCTGGAACGCGGGTTCGCGCGTCGCGGCACTCAGCCACAATTCCTGCTTCCTATCGGCACCGACACCTTTCGCGCCGCCGGCGGGGCCGCCATTTACGCGTTCACGCGCAAAGGCGATCAAGTCCCATCCCTAGTCATGCGGAACTTCACAGCCGAGACGACCTTGTATCGTGCCGGGACCAAACCGGTCGCGGTCGCACCACCCGTCGCACCCAAGGATGAAGGACCCGGAAAAGTCGCCGAGGTGCGCAACTGGCCCGCGTTTCGTGGGGAGAACGCCACGGGCGTGGCCGACGGCCAGCATCCGCCGCTCACCTGGGACGCGAAGAAAGACGTCAACGTGCTATGGAAGACGCCGATTCCCGGCCTCGGCCATTCGTGCCCGATCGTTTGGGGCGACCGTGTCTTCGTCACGACCGCCGTCAGCGCCAGCCCCGACAAGGAAAAGATCCGGGTCGGCAATTACGGCGATGTCGCTTCCGTCAACGACACAACCAAGCACACCTTCCACGTGATTTGCGTCGATCGCGCCAGCGGGAAGATTCTTTGGAAGAAACAGGCCTTCGAAGGCGTTCCCAAGATCAAGCGCCATCTCAAAGGCAGCCAGGCGAACTGCACCCCGGTCACCGACGGCAAGCGCGTGGTCGCCTGCTTCGGCTCCGAGGGCCTCTATTGTTACGACTTCGCCGGCAACCTGGTGTGGAAACGCGATCTCGGCACGCTCGATTCGAGCTTCACCATCGACCAGCAATATGAATGGGGCTTCGGCAGTTCGCCGATCATCCACGACGGCCTGGTCATTCTTCAGTGCGATCTCGGCCACGATTCGTTCATCGCCGCCTATCGGCTCGAAGACGGTTCGAAGGCCTGGTCCACGCCGCGCGATGAGATTCCCTCCTGGAGTTCGCCGACGATCTGGCGAAACTCGCAGCGCGTTGAACTCGTCACCAACGCGGCCCAATATGCCCGCGGGTACGATCCGACCACCGGGATCGAACTCTGGCGGTTGGCCAAGAAATCCGAAGTGACGATCCCAACGCCGTTCGCAGGCCGCGATCTCATGTACATCACCAGCGGCAACCGGCCGATCCAGCCGATCTTCGCGCTCAGGCCCGGTGCCAGCGGCGACATCTCGCTTAAGGAAGGCGAAGACCACAACGCCCACATCCAATGGAGCCGCATGCGCGGCGGCCCGTACATGCCCACGCCGATCCTTTACGGCGACTATCTCTACACCTGCGCCAACGGCGGGATGGTCACCTGCTACGAAGCCGCCACCGGCAAGGAAATCTACAAGGAACGCCTCGGCGGCGACAGCTACACAGCGTCA
>JBGQCZ010000050.1:0-13838 GCA_041495645.1 Gemmataceae bacterium
AACGGAATAAATTCCGTTCTACGATCTTGGTGACTCTGTAGCTGTCACATGATCACTGAATGCCGCCGTGGACGCGTTCGGGCGTCAGGTGCGACGGTTGATCGGTGAACCAAATTCGCTGCCATTCCCGGCGAATTTGCCGTAAGTCTTCCGATTCATTGACCAAGCCATTCATGCGCGTGTTCGGGTCGCTGCCCAACGCGCTGAAGCAACCTTGGTTGGCCAGCCCCATGACGGCAAACGCCGCCAGAATCAGCAGCCGCTTCATGACTTAGCCTCCCTGCCCTTGCCAAGTTTTCGGCTCGGATCGAGCGGAGACCCCCTGGCCTCCCACGCACGGCGCTCGCCGCTGCCGACTCATCCGATTCAAGTGGTTCCTTCGGAATATTCGGCCAAATCCGCACCAAACTTGAAGTGACGTGCCCCGATCGGCGGTTTTTCGCTGATTTTCTGGATGCAACAATAAAACCCGGAGCGCACCGCGTTCCCGAATCTGCCTGCCTTACGCGTCGTGAATGGCTTTTCGTATCTTAGCGGGCCTTCTTTTTCTTGATCGTGTCGGGCGCTTCGTGGCCATTCGCGGCCGGGGCGCCAATGCCCGCAACCGGCATTCCGTCTGAGTTCGCCGACGGCACGGCCTCACCCGATGGGCGGACCCGCCGTTGCTTGAGCGGCTTCTCCTCGAGCAAGGGCAACTTCCGCACTTGTTCTTCCATTTCCTTGCCCGGCTGGAACGTGACAACGTTTTTCGGCGCGACGAAGACTTGTTCATCGGTGCGAGGGTTGCGGGCCTTGCGCGCTTTGCGCCGCTTGACCTCGAACACCCCAAAGTTCCGCAATTCGATCCGTTTTTCCGTGAGCAGGGTTTCAATGATCGCGTCGAATGTCCATTGCACGATTTGCTTGGTCTGCAATTGCGTGAGTTTGGCGCGATCGGCGATTTTCTTGACGATTTCTTTTTTGGTCACCGTACCACTCCTAAGTTCGGCGGTCTGTCGGCTCCGGCCAACGGTTATAAGTGTAGGAATGGCAAAGCGATGTGTCAAGCAAAAAGACGAATGTCGGCGGCAACCTCGCGATGTGTGAATTTGACGTTCGTGATATAACATTTTCTGGGGGCCGGTTCATAGTTTCATCCGATCCGGAACCGCGGTCATGACTCGTTCGATCGGTAAGGCGTATGGACAATCCCGAATTCTTGCTCGGCACCATCATTGATGGCCGCTATCGCCTGCGCGAATTCATCGGCAATGGCTCGTACGGCAGCGTCTTTGCCGCCGAGGAACTGACGCTCGGCCGCGTCATTTCGCAGGTGGCGGTCAAGTTGATCAGCCCCGAGAATGACACGCAGCGGCAAAAAGTGCTTCAGGAAATCCTCGGGCTCGCCCGTCTCAACCACGACTACATCATTTCCTATCGCTCCTCGGGCGAAGTCCGCGAAGGCGACCTGGCTGGCACGATCTTCCTTGCAACGGAGTTGGGCGACACCACGCTCGCCCGACTGCTGAAAGCGTCGCGCCGACTTTCGACCAGCGAGCTGCGCGATCTGATTCGCGGCGTGGCCCTGGCCCTCGCCCACATTCATGCCGAAGGCGCCATCCACGGCGACGTAAAACCCGCCAACATCATTCGCGTGCGCGGCCGTTGGAAACTTGGCGATTTGGGCCTGGTGCGTTCGTCGCATCAGAAACAAGTCGGGCCCGCCCACGGGAGCCTGACCTACATGGCTCCGGAAATGCTTCGCCACGAATTCAGCGCCGCCAACGATATCTATGCGCTCGGGATCACGCTGCTGCACTATTTCACGGGCAAGTTCGCTCACGAGGGCGGTTCACGCGAGGTTTTTGTCGAGAACCTGAAGTCGCAGGCGCCGACGGTCCCGGAATCGGTTCGCGAACCCTGGCGCACCCTGATCCTGGAATGCGTGCAGCGCACCGCGTCGGCGCGCTGGACCGCCGCCAAGATCGAGAACTTCGTCGCGCCATCCAGCACGCACTTCAACGCCGCGGCCGACGCCAAGCCGATCATCGTCGCAGCCCAAGGCTACGCCGATTATGCCACCATCAAGGAAGCCATCGACTCCGCCCTGCCCGGTTCTCAAATCGTGGTCCATCCCGGTAAGTACCGCGATTCACTGCGCATCGACAAACCGCTCGAAATCATCGGCGAGGGCGCGCCGGGCGAAATCGTCATCTCGACGCGCGACAACCACTGCATCGAATTTGTCACGAAGGAGCCCGTTGTGGTGCGCGGCCTGACGATGCGCGTGAAGCCCGGCCCGCGCGACGTGGAATGCTACGCCGTGGACATCGGCATGGGCAACCCGCTGCTCGAAGATTGCTACATTCGCTCGCTAACGTTGGCGTGCGTCGCCGTACACGACAGTGCCGACCCCACGCTCCGGCGCTGCACCATATCCGGAAGCCGCGACGTGGGCGTGTTCGTTTACGACGACGGCCGGTCCACCTACGAAGACTGCGAAATCACCGGCCACGGAGGCACCGGCATATCGATCAGCGATGGCGGGCAGGCGAAGTTCCAGCGCTGCTTCATTCACAAGAATCGCTCCGGCGGCGTGGCCATCTTTCCCGGCGGCCGGGCTTCGTTCGACGGCTGCCGTATCGTCGATAACGGCAAATCCGGCGCGACCGTCGGCAGCAAGGGCCAAGCCGACTTCCACGGCTGCCTGATCGTGGACAACAAAACCTTCGGCCTGATTCTGAAAGACGCCGCCGCCGCATCACTCGTCGACTGCGACCTGCGCGACAATCACGACGGCCCATGGCGCGCCGCCGCCAACTCGGACCTGGAACATCGCGACAATCTGACTTGACAGCGCCTCTTATCCTCAGTCGCAAACGGTCAACTCGTCTTGGTCCCCGATCCGCGCTCGCAATTAATGCAACGACGAACGTACGGCGCCGCATCGAGCCGCTTTCCGGCAATTGGCCGCCGGCAACTCTCGCAAGAACCGAATGTTCCCCGTTCAAGCCGATCCAGGGCCGCCACACACTCGGTAAGCAGCTCCTCTTCGTTGTTCAGCATTGACAATGCGACTTCCTCGTCGGCCTCCTCGCGGCTTAGATCGTCGCTCGTGTATTGTTCCTGGGTGGTGCTCACTCCGGGGGCGCGCTCATCGCCCAACACCTCGTGCCTCAACTGCAGTCGCTCGCCGCCGAGGCGTTGCGTCATTCCCTGTAATCGCTGCCGAAAGTTTGTCAGTTCCGTCGCGGTCATGGGATTCTCCTGGTCAAATGATTCGAGCAGCGGCTGTGACATTTGCCGGTCGATCAGCCGGTTTGAGGCTTTACGTTCGAGACGCGGAAGTGCAAGCATCGTGCCAATCATTCACAGCAATTGAATTGCCTCGTTGAACCCAAATGCTCAGCGCTCCATGGCGGTAGGTCAAATTGCGGTGTGCGATTTCGACTCACTCGACTCCGGTAGAGCGTTTGTTCGCACATGTCGTTACAATGCCCGCTCAAAGTGGAACAATCTCCCGGCCTTGGGCAGCGACGGTTCCCAGCCATGTTTGCTTCAATACCGCACAGCCCCGGCTTTCCATCGAACTTGGAAAGAGATTTGCAGAAACCGACTGATTCGGGTCGTCAATTGATGGAGTGACAGCGTGAAAGGCGAAGTCGTCTATTTATTCGCGTTTGATGTGGCTAACGAATTGCGGCTCGAAACAGTACGCCAAGTGCTTGGCTCAAGGTGTGCGCAGTATGAGCCGCGCGGCCGGCATCCGTCGCCGCGCGGCCTGTCTCTGCATCGGCCGCTCGCCGTTGCGCAGCCAGAATCAGCCGTACGGGTTAGGGGATTGCCGCTGCGGCTGGAATTACGCGTCTACGAGTTCGGGGCCGTCAGCATCATCATGCACGTTCCATTTGAAGCCGACTCGCTCGCTGAGCTAGCGGCTTTTCATGACCCTGTCCTGGAGGATGGACGGCGTCTGGAGCAATGGGCAGTGACGCTTTGCGCCGAATTGTGCCGCGAGATTCAGTCCGCGTTGGTCCGCCCGTCCGAACCGCCGGAGCCGGAAGCATACGTTGTATTCTGCGCCCACGAACTGGGCGATGGCGCCGATGCCGATCGCTGGCTGACCAATCATCGCCGCGAGGTGGCCGGTTTACTTTCGGGCCGAGCGCCGGAACAATTGAGCGAGAGTCAGATTGAAGAAGTCATGCGTTTGCATCGTTCGCTGGAACGCACCGATGCCGTCGTGATCGATTGGGACGCGGCCCTGGTCGTGGATCTGGCCGGACATTTGGAAGAGGTGCTCTTCATTATTGAATTGAGCAATTTGCAATTAGAGGAATTCCGGCAAATGGACCGGGCGCTCGATCGATTCATGAATCAGGCCTATGCGGACCTCGAACGGAGTTCGATGCCCTTGTTTGGCACGTCCGCGGCGGTGGTCCGCAAGCTCCGCTGGTTTCGCATCGACCTGGCCAAGCTCGCCGACGAAGTCACCAACATTACCAAGTTTTTCGGCGACTGGCACTTGGCTCGCGTCTATTTGGCGGTGCGTGAGCGATTTCACCTCGACCAATGGCGCAACAGCGTGGAACAACGGCTCGCCCAACTCGATCAACTTTACAACCTCGTGCGTTCGGAAATCGCGGATCGGCGGATGTTCATTCTCGAACTGGTCATCGGCGTCTTCATTCTGATCGAACTGTTGAGTGGGCTCGGGTTGTTCCATCGTTAATGCCGTTGCCGATCCGCCTCTTGGTCCGTCGTACAAATTGATTCATATGCACCGCTTCCACGTTGGCGTGCCGTTCTCCGAAATCGTCGAGGCCGTTCGAAACCCACTCCGCACGCCGCCGTTGCCCGGCGCGTTGATCGCGGTGGCGCCGCAACGGCGGTGCTTCGTTTGTTCCAGGACGGGTTTGGAAACCAGGTCGCGGCCAGGTGTTTACACGTCTGCAGATCGTCCGAGTTGCCGCAAGAGAACCGAAAGGTTGTGACGGGCTTCGGTGTTTCCGGCATCGAGTTTCAACACCTCGCGCAGCACCTGCTCTGCCGCCAACAAGTCACGGCCTTCCTGAAGCAGGATGTGGCTGAGGAGGACCCGCGGACCGAGAGCGTTCGGAAATCGCGGGAGGAGTTCAGCAATTTCGGATTGGGCCGCGCTGAACTCTTTTCTCGCGAAATGCCCGCGCGCGCGAAAGACAGCGGCTTCCAACGGGCTTGCCCCCTCACGCTCAAGCCCTTGTGTTAGCTGGGCCAGCGCGTTCCATCGTTGTTGCTTCAGATAAAGTTCGCCAAGCGCCATCCAGGCCGGGGCGAAGTTTGGACGTTCCTGAATCGCGGCGCGCAATTGAACTTCGGCCTCGCTGGCCCGGTCTTGGCTGACATAGTTGTTGGCCAGCAAGTGACGGGTTCGGAATCCGCGCACACCGTCGTCGGCGCTGCCGAAGTAGGGCGCGGGCGTGGTCTCGACGAGTTGCAAGAGATCGGTCTCGGCGGCGGAAAACTCCTTGGCATCGAGCAGGATCAAGGCTTCCTCCAGCAACAATTCCGTGTCGTCGGGAAAGTGCGCGAGTCCCTCACGGCAGATTGACCGCGCCTGTTTCTTGTCGCCGAGTTGTCGATGGCAAATCGCGAGCAAATGATAGAGTTTTCGGACAATGGATGAATCAGGCGCCGACCGGTCGAGGCTCTTGCGAAGGTGACCGAAGGCTTCCTGCGTGCGGCCGAGATCCATCAGCGTCCAACCAAAATTGAAAAGCGTGAAGGCATCGTTCGGGTGATCGGCATAATCCAGCTCCAGCAAGTGGAGGTTGCGCTCCAGTTTGCCGCGGCGAGCTGACACGTCCTGGTAACCAACATGGTCGACGACGATGTCTGTCCAGCAAACGCGGCCGCCGAGGCGATTGAGGGCCGGAAGCGTCTGCTCGTGCACCCGATACTCCCAGCGGATTCGCGGATGCCGCGGGAACATGCGAACTTGGTCGAGCAGCCGGAACGCCGTCCGGTTCTCATCCATGACGGACCGCACGCGCATGGAATAGGCGACCAGTTCCTCGGGAAGGTCGGCGAACAGTTCGCGCAGTTTCCGTTGATTGTCAAAGTCGAGGCGGTCGTCGGCGTCCAACCACATGATCCATTTTCCCGTGGCATAGCGAAGGCATTCGTTGCGTGCCGCCCCGAAGCTATTGCACCAAGGGAATTCCTCGACTCGGGCCCCGAAGCCGGTCGCGACTTCCTTGGTGCGATCAGTCGAGCCGGTGTCAACGACAATCAGTTCGTCGAACAGCCCCATAACCGATTCCAGGCAAGCCCCGAGACGTTTCTCCTCATTCTTGACGATCATGCACAACGACACGAGCGGCTGCTTCAATGGCGCGAGGTCGTAGCCTCGCTCAGCACCGAGATCGAGCGCCGAGAAGAGCGGCTTTTCGTTGTGCACCGAGACCGGCGGCTGTTCCGCGGGCGGCGTGCCCGTAGAATCCGCGAGGTTCGACCGCTCAGCGGGACTTAACGCCTTCGCCTCGACCACGGCGACCGGCTCATCAACGGCGTCCGCCCTGGGCTCCGTGGCGACCGGCTCATCAACGGCGTCCGCCTTGGGCTCCTTGGCGGCCGGAGGAGCGTCCGGAAGGTGATAGCCCGCCGTCGCTTCGATCCCCCATTTTTCGCGAAACAGGTCAAAGTTCTTGAGCAGTTGCTTGCGCGTGTCGATCCCGAGGCGTTTGAAGGTTCGGCTGCCGAAATGGTGAATGTAGACGTCGAGCGCCACGAGCAGACGGAACCCGTGTTCCCGAGCCCGCAACCCCATATCGTCATCGTCAAAGAACCCGATCCCATAGCGCTCGTCGAATTGACCGATTCGCTCCAGCACTTCGCGCCGCAACAGCAGGCAAAAACCGGTCAAGCGGTTGACCGGAAGGAACTTCCCCCGAAACTGCTCCCGGCGCTTGGCGGCGAATGTGTCCAAATCATCCAAACTCGAATAGCCGGCGCGTATGCCTTGCGCGTCGGGCGCATAGTTGCAGACGGCGCCGACCAACCCAATCGCCGGCCAGTCATGCAAGCTCCAGGCGATCAGTCCGTCCAACCAGTGCGGCGTGACCACGGTGTCGTTGTTGAGAAGAGCCAAGTAGCGCCCGCGTGCGCGCGCCAGTCCTTGATTGCAGCCTGCCGGAAAGCCGACGTTGGTTTCATTCCGGATGATGTCGACGCGGACCGGGCCTGGGCGGGATCGCACTTCCTGCAACAACTCCGGAGTGCCGTCGCTGGAGCCGTTGTCGACGATGATCAATTCATACGGATGGCGCGTGTGGCGCAGAACGCTCTCCAAGCAAAGCCGAGTGCACTCGACCTCGTCGCAGCAGAGAATGAGGATCGACGCCAAGTCACGGTCGGAGGGCTTCGGATCGCTGAACCACGCTTCGGGAGGAACGATCGTGGGCGCCGCTTGGGAGAGCAACCGGCGATCCTCGATGAACCGGCGGTGGGCGTCGCGGTCGCCCAGGACGCTCAACATATGGCTGAGCGCGCGGGCGGCGTCGCGGTCGAATGGGTTGGCGGCAAGAGCACCTTCGAGCGGTGCGATCGCTTCGACCGGATAGTTTTTGGAGGCGAGCGTGCAGCCCAGCGCGGCGCTGGTCGTCGGCGACACCGGGGCGTTGAGCGATGCGTCAAAGTAGTGGACCAGGTCACCGGTGAGCTTGGCCAGCAACGATTCGAGCCGCCAACGCACCTGCCGGCGCTTCACGCGCGCTTCGGCGCGCGGGTTGCCCGCGTTGAGCCAGGCAGCGCGCTCCCAGGCGGCGCGGAAATCGTCGAATTGGAAGTGAAACTGACCGCAGTCCAAGGCGGCTGGGTCGAGCTCCGGCAGCCGTTGCAGCATTCCTAATGCTTGACGAGCTTGTTCAATGGCGAACTGCGAGTTACCCGCCGCCACGTTTGCTTCGACCAGACTCAGCCGCGCCGCGACATGGGTTGGGCTGTGGGCGACCGCTTGGTCGAAGTGGTCGGCCGACACCTCGGCGACGGCTTTCCCCAGGCGAGGATCTTTGCAGACTCGCGGCAGCAGCGAGCCGATCGCGTTGTGGAAATTCGCCGACTGCGGCTCGGCCGCCAGCGCCGAGTCCAAATCGCGGGCCAGTTCGCGGTCGGATCGATACGGGGCGTGAAACGCTTGCCAAAGCCGCGCCGCGAGCGCTTCGGATTTCCCCGGCTGGTGCCGATGGCGCGATCGATTAACCAGGTCGGGCCAATCGCGCTCGATGAGCGCCATCGTTTCCTGCCAGCGACTTTCGAAACCGAGGCGCGGCAGTTTCGCCTGGGCCGATGCGACGATTGCTTGACGTTCCTCTTCGTTTTCCAAGTAATGCTCCAACAACGCTTCGAGGTTGTCGGTGTCGTAAAACACGCAGTCTCGGCGATCCTCGAACTCGGGCAATGCCTGCTGGATCTGGCAATGCTCGAAAAGCAGCGCGCCGGCCGCGATGGCTTCGGTATGCCGGCGGCTTTGGCGTGGATAGCCCACATGGCTAAAGACGATCCGAGCCCGCTGAAGCAGCAGCTGGTACGGTTCACCAAAAATGCCGGAGCGAATCGATACGCGCCAGCGGTCACCCAATCGAGCGATTCGCTGCACCCAAGGCAGTCGCTCGGGCTGCACCGAGTGATTCAGGTTGCCGCAAAACAAGATGTCGATGTCTCGTTTTGGAGTCGAGGCGGCCGGAACGTCCGTACGAGATTGATCTGCCTTGGGAAGCAATTCCAGGAATGACTTGTCGCAGCCATGCAAATTGGCAGCGCGAGCTTGAACGATCCCCTCGCGGCTCATGGCCTCGACGCCGACCGCATCCGTCAAAACCAGGTCGCAGCTCCGAAGGCATCTCCGATAGTAGTGCCAAAGCAATCGCCAGTCCAACGCCAGCCCGACAAGGGGAATCGGCGCCGACCAAAGACATTGCGGAATGCTGGCATAGGGCAGATTCAAGACCACGAAGTCCGGCTTCCAGCCGGATGGAAAACGGGCGCACACCTTCGCCCAGGTGTCGTCCGCCGAGATGGCCAGGTCGGTCTTGCCATCGGGATCAAACGCCAAGCAGTGCCGCTCTCGGCGCGCTTGGGGAAGGTTCAGATCGGCGAATAAGGGCGTGACTGGGCCAAACAGGTAGCGGCTGGGCATGGAAGTACTCGAAGTCGACTAATCGCATTCCGGAGAAAAGGGTCGAGCTTCCATGCGAGATTGACGTTTCCGTGTTCGCCCATTGTCGGCGTTCGAGTCCTGCGATCAATGACCTAAACAGGCTATGTGTCCTTCCCACTCCAATTCGTTTCCGCATTCTCCAGCAACAATCGTGCGAACAGCTCAGTTCGAGAGGCGACCGAGAAGACGCGGTAAATTGCTCTTACATGGTTGTGAACCGTGTGATGGCTGATGTCGAGTTGCACCGCAATTTGCTTCTCGGTCAGAGGCTTCACAAGCAATTGGAAAATCCGTTCCTGTCCGTGTGTCAGCAACCGATGGGGGCCCTGTAGTGTTTCACCGTCTTCAGTCAAAAGCTCCGAGCCCGTTTCAGAAGAATCGCTGGAACACAAGCAGACCAATATCATGGTCTTTCCGAAGCGGATCTGCTGATTTGACTCGACGACGGAGCTGTCGATTCGCTTGTCGTTCAGAAAGGTGCCATTGCGACTGCCAAGATCGATTACCTTGACCGAAGAATCGGCAACGACGATTTTCGCGTGTGTCCGCGAAACGGTTCCGTCGCTCAGAACGATCTGGCATTTCGGCGAACGTCCGACGAGACTCGTCCCACGCGCCAACAAGAAAGGGCGCAGCCGAGCGCTATTCTTGCCACCGAGCACGATGATGCAATTCATGGGAATTTCCCATCTTTTCCGTGCCTCGCAGTTCGCCGTTGCTGCCGATCATTTCCCAATATTCGGTGGGAAACTCATCCACGCGACTCTGCGATTTGTTTCTTAAGCGGACCGACGTCGTGCTTCGAACACGGTCAGATGTGCCAGCAACGCTGCATCACCCATCTCTGGAGTCGAAATTCAAATCGAAACGTGGACACGAATTCGTGAATATACCGTGACCTTTTGGGTGGCAGTCGGTGCAACGGGAAGCTGAATCAAACCGCACGAGTCAAGTCGCGTTTCCGCATCAATTGGTTGGACAGGATGTTGCGTCAAACTTGATCGGCGGGGTTCTTGGCAACTCAACGCGTACAGCTGACGGGCCAAAATTCGGGTGGGAGAGTGTCGTAGCCTATTTAGGTCATTGACGGTGCGAATTGCAAGTCGAGAATCCTGTCTGGAAGGAAGGCGTGTCGGGATTGTTTTTCATTTTGAGGAAGTCGCCCATGTTCACGAACTGGTGGCGCTCACTCATTCGGTTTCGTCGTCGGTCCCGGAAGCCGCGGGCAGGCAAGTCCATCAGGCGCATGGCCTATCTGGACAGCGAGCTGCTGGAAAAACGCGAGCTGTTCAGCAGTTCGCCGTGGCTGGCGCAGCGCCCCTTTTCACTCACGGCCGCGGCGAACTTCGACCAGGATCCGTGGCTGGCGCCGTTGGGCGTGGTCCTGACGCCGTTGAACGCCGTCAGCGGCAGCTTGACCTGCATTTCGTTCCACTCGACCAGCACGTTTTCCTACGATCTCACCGGCTCCTTTGCGCTCACGCTCCACTTCGACGGCTCGGATGCGAGCCACACGTTTGTGTTCGACGGCACCGGAACAGAGACTTATACCGTCCACACGGCCGGCTCGATCGCGGACGGCGTCTACTCGTACGACTCCTATTCGTTCAACCAGAACGCCGTCATCAGCTGGAATTACTCGCAGGCGAGCTTGGGAAGCCACGGGTGGTCTACTTTTAGCACGGGCGGCACCAATACCATCTCGTCGCTCGCCACCAATCCCTTCGACGTCGACCACTGGTACGTCTACAACTGGCTCAATGCGCTGTCGCAATTGTCGTCGCAGTTGTGCATCGGCTGGGTGGATTCCTGGAGCAGTTTTTCGGCCGGTGAAAGCGGCGGCTACAGCTTTACCAACAACGAATCCACGACGTTGTCGCTCACGCTCGCCAATCCACAATCCATCGGCGGCAATCCGGTCAACAGCCCGCCCGGCGGGACGTCGGCGCTCTTGGACCTGGGGATGCCCGGAGGCGACACCAACCAGACCAGCCAAACCAGCTACACCTACACGCGACTGGAATCGTACAGCTATGCCAACGCGGGCACCGGCACGTTCACCTTGCACGAAGAAGGCAGCGGCTACCATGCGGCGAGCCTGAGCAGCATCCGGTACGACGAGTTGGGCACGAGCTCGACCTCCCTGGGTCAGACCGGCGCCGGCACGGTCACCGGCACGACCAAGAGCCTGGCGACGACGATCTTCACCAATGGCGTCCAAGGCGGCAGCACCAACCGCTCCGACACCTATGACTTCACTCAGACCGGCTCGTTCAGTTACAACGAACATGGCAACGTGACGGCCACGCTGCATGAAGCCGGCGCCTTCGGCGGCGGCTCGCTGAACTTGTCGTCCGTGCGTTACGAGGAAAACGGCAACCACAGTTCGAGCTTCGCCAGCGACAACACCCTCACGTACAATGGCACGAGCCTGAGCACGAGCAGTTCCAGCGGCACGATGACCAACGCCAACAGCTACGGCTACCAAAGCTTCAGCAGTTCCGGCAACATCAACACCAATACCAACGAATCGTACACGTATCGCGGCAGCGATACCTATGCCTACCGCTCCGGCGCCGTGGGGACCTACCACTTCGACCAGGCCGGTCAGTACGCCGCGTCGAGTTACGCGCTGAGCAGCGTGAACTACATCGCGCACGGTCAGAACACGTTTACCAATCACCGCAACGCCAACCAGACCTACAGCGGCGGCGGTTTGACCACCTATTCGACCGGCGACGGCGGCAGCGGGGCCAGCAAGGACCAGGGGACCAGCAGCGGCGGCAACGGCACGCTCAACCTCCTGAGCGTCAACAGTTTCAACGTCACCGGAACGGCCGCCTTCACCGGGGACAGCATCGGCACCTGGACCTACGACCTCTCGGCCCAGGAATGCTACGCCAACTCTTCGTACAGCCTCGGCAGCATTGTTTATTCGCAGGCCAACACCAACAGTTACACCAACCAGCAGACCAGCAACGAGACCTACGCCGGCTCCGGCCATTCCAGTTACACCCAGAGCGGAACCAACACCGGCACGACCGGCTACGGCGGGGCGACCGGCGTCGGCGGGTCCAGCTCGAGCAAATCCGGACAGGACGATTTCAGCTACACCGGGGCCTTCAGCGGCGCCTACACCGAGTTCAGCGCGGCGACCCATACCGTTTACATGTCGGGCGTCTTTGCCGGCTACAGTTACAACCTGGGTTCCGTGCTCTATACCGACAATTCGCAGTTTTCGAGCACTTATTCCACCGCCAACAACCAATCGTACAGCGGTTCGGGATCCTCGCAGGGCACCTATTCGAGCAGCAGCAACGGCACGACCAGCTACGGCGGCGCCAACTCGAACGGCACGTCCACGGCCAGCGAAAACCGCAGCGACAGCTACAGCAACTCCGGCCTGTGGACCTACAACTACAGCGTTCAAGCCGCCACGACCTATAGCGCCACGCAGGGCGGCAACTACGCCCAGGGATCCTTGGCCCTGTCGAGCGTCGTCTTCCAGACGGATTATCGGAAGACCGAAGGTTACAACGGCGCCAGCAACGATTCGTACACGGGCGTGCTCACCAGCGCCGGCATCTACAGCGGGTCGGGGGCCGGGATCAACGACGGGTCGGGAATCATCGCCGTCGCCCGATCCGGGAACGGCACGTTGACTCAGAACGACACGTCGACCTACATTAGCCGGTCGTCGACCACTTACAGCGGCGGCTCGGTGCTCACGGAGAGTTGGCGCCAGGGCGGCTCCTTCGCCAACGGCACGTACAACCTCAGCAGCGTGCTGTACCAGGAAAGCGGCGTCTCGAGCAGCACTTATGCCGAGTCGGGCAATTCGACCTACACCGGCACCGGCTCGTCGACCCAGAGCGACAACGGCCCGGGATCGTACACTTCCAACTATGGCGGGGCCACCGGCAACGGTTCGAGCACGTCCACGAGCAACAGCAGCGATGCGTACAGCTTCTCGAACCTGAACAGCTACACGAATACCCGCGGCGGCAACGACACCTACACGCTTTACGAGGCCGGCAACGCCGTCAACGGGTCGTACAGTTTTTCGAGCGTGGTCTACACGGACAACGGCAGCGGTTCGTGGACCCGGCTCGCCAACGGCAACGAAAGCTCGTCCGGCAACGGGCAGGGCACGATCACCGCCAGCGGGACAATGGCCGGGTCCAGCGTGATGGGGGCGGAGTCGGGCACGTCGAACGGCACCTACGCGTCCACCAGCTTCAACAGTTACGCGAAGACGAGCCGCTTCAGTTTTACCGACAACACGGGGGGCACCTGGACCCACGGCGAGTACCAGGCCGGCACCTACGCTCAGGCCAGTTACAACCTGGGGAGCGTGGTCTTCGACGACGCGGCCACCAGCACCGGCACGTACGACAGCAGCGGCTCGCAGAATTACTCCGGCACGGGCAGCAGCAGCTACTCGTCGAACGGCGGCGGCAATCAAACCGGCGCGTACGGCGGCAAGACCTCGACATCCACGGGCACGAACAGTTCCAGCGGGCAGGACCGCTACACCTACGCCAGCTTTGGCAGCCAAACGTACCATTCGGCCGGATCGGACACCTGGAGCGAGCATACGGAAGGGCGTTTCGCCAACGGCAGCTACAGCTTCGACAGCGCCGTGTATCAAGAGTCCGGCATC
>JBGQCZ010000051.1:0-13724 GCA_041495645.1 Gemmataceae bacterium
ACTGTCCTCACCGCCCGCTTGGCGGTGGCGCAAGGCGGACAGCCGCCCGCTGCGGAGGGACCTGTGAAAGAGCAGCCGAAACAGAAGCCGGAACCGGAGAAGGAAGCCTTCACCGCCTGGGGCAAGGAAGTCGGTGGCCTGCAAGCGGGCTTGGGCTACCATCCCGGCCAAAAGCGGGCCTACAGTCCCGGCGAAACGGTGCGGCTGGTCGTCCGGGTTCGCAACGTCGGTACTAAGGAGGAAGTGAAGTTCCAGTACCTCAAAGCGTTCTTCATCGAGACCCCGCCAGCCGTGACGGATGGCGATGGCAAGCCGGTCCCCCTCGGACGACTCACCGCTTTGGGGATTCACATCCCGGTGGAAGTGAACTTGGCGCCGGGGAAGGAAATCGATCTTGCCGAATTGAAGCTCGAACCCAGGACAGGAGCTCAGAGCGTCCACGAAAGGGATTGGGTCCTTCATGAAACGGGGAAATTCAGCGTTCAGTACGAGCAGCTTGCTCATCCCAACATCGACAAGATTCTGGGCAAGCTCGCCACCGGGACGCTGGAACTCGAAATCAAGTTCAAGTCCGAGCCGCCCGCCGCAACCGGTCCGAACCAGGAGAAGCCGGCTCTTCCGAAGGCCAAGGACGACAAGAAGACTCTTCAGGGGATTTGGAAGGGAGAGACAGTTGAACTGGCAGGTCGTCCCTTTGTGAAAAAGGTTGAATTACATGTGGATGGCGACCAACTTACGCTCCGCGGCCCCTACTGGGGAACAGGGCTTTCAGTCGGACCGCCCGTGGATAACCAGTTCACCTTCAAGGTGAAGAGTAGCAAGCCTCTGGGAGAGATCGATATGACACGAAAACCCGACGCGGACGATAACGCTTCGAGAGTCGTTTTAGGCGTTTACGTTGTGGAGGGAGACACGCTGCGTGTTTGCCTGGGGTTGGAAAACAAGGTGCGGCCGAAAGCGTTGAAGACAAGCGCCGACTCTCGTGCGGAAGTGATGTTAGTTCTGAAGCGCGCCGTCGGAGCAAAGTGGGGAGAGCTTCCGAAGGTTGATTTCGTGCCCAAGTTTACGGAACCTAAGGCTGCACCAGAGAAAAAAAACGGAGATGACCGCCCTGATATCCTCGACGGCAATCTTCTCACGTTGGATAAACAGTTGTGGGACGCCGCAAAGACGGGCGACTGGAAGGTGTATGATCGGTTGTTAGCCAAAGACTACGTCGGTCATTCCAACCTACACGGACGGAGTGATAAAGCAGCAACCGTTGCGAGCGTCAAGAACTCGCGATATTCGGATTGGACCATTCGCGATCTTGAAACGCGGCAGGTCAGCAAGGACGTTGCGATTATCACTTATGTTCACAGTTGCAAAGTGACTTCCGTGATGGACGGAACAGTCCAGACATATCGAGACCATCAAACGTCTCTCATCTGGGCACAGCGGGAAGGTGCTTGGGTCTTGGTTTTCTGTCAGGACGCCGCCTGTTCTAAGGCATCGCTTCCCGTTGGCCCTGAAAAGCTGCCCGGGCACAAGTAATCGCCAGGGCCAAGGGGTTGAAGCGAGCCACCTCGTCGAACCCCCAGCCTGCTGGCCAATCTGGGTGATGACTGCCACGACCAAGGCAGCCAAAGCGGCGGCTACAAGGTTGATTTCTGGATCGTTGCCACCCTTGTCCTCACCCTCACACAGGAGGTTCTAAAGATCATGATCCTGACCAAATTGAAACTGGGCACAGCTACGGTGCTGTGGGCTTGCCTGATCGGCGGTTCCTTCACCCCGCTGGGCATCGCCCAGGATGCGAAACCGAAGCCGGCCGTTGGCCGCCCTCTCGATATCGACGGAGATGCCTTCCCTGATATCCTTGTCGCCAGCCAACTGCCCCCTGTCAACCAGAAGGGCAAAAGCCAGCCGAAGATCAAAGTGCGTACGGTTGACCTTGGCCGCATTCTGGATCTTCTCGACCGAGATACCGATCTCGACGGCGATGCCTGTCCTGATATCCTTCTCGATCTCGGCGGAGGTACTCATATCCTGCTTACAAACTACCGATCGCATTTGGGCGGCCGAGACCCAGGCAAGGACTTGAAACCCGTCAACCCGAAGGGCAAGAGCCAGCCGAATGAGAAAAAGAAGTCGGTCACGTGGCCCATCGAGCTTGAGAAAGAGAAGTCGGTCACGTGGCCCATCGAGCTTGAGAAAAAGAAGCCCGACCTGTTTCTCGACGAGACTCCCAAGGAGGATGGCCGAAGGAAGGCCGCTGCCAAGCACGACTTTACGAACCTACAGCGTCTCGCAACCGCACTGGAGAACTTCAACTACCCGGAAAACACTGCAACCACGATCACCGTTTGGTGTCAAGGCGGTGGAAAAGGCACCTCGGCCCAGGTGACGGACGCGAAAGCACTCGATGTCGCGCCAGCCTGCCATTTGATTGTCGATGGTCATTATGATAAGGAAGGACTCGACCTTGAAAATGTGGCCGTCGTGAGTGCCGATGGCCGGACAACTCGGTTCGTAAACATCCAGGAGAAATTCGCGGCCAACAAACCCTTCGGTTTGATAGTCAATCGTGGTGACCTTGTCATCGTTCTCCAGCTTCGCAAGAATTAGCATAACAACGCAGCGTTTCGACATTCCCACGGGGAAATCGGGGTCAATTGGGGTCAATTCTATTTTTGTTAAGCGCCCGGCCCCGGCCGCGCGCTTGGTTCGCGGATGTCGAAGAGGTCGGCGGCGGCGAGGAGGTCGTCGTGCTTGCCGAGCGGGAACGACAGCATCTCGTCGAGCAATTCCTGCTGGCCCGGATCGACCATGCCGCCCTCGCCGCGCAGCGGGGAAGGCGAGCGAGAACTTGTCTCGTTCTCTGCCGTTGCAATCATAAATATACTGGTGTATAGTAATGTGGGTCACATCGGCCGAGCGCATTGCTTGCGCGCATTTCTGGGAGAGCCCGTCGTGATTGCTTCAATTCTGATTTTGTGGATCGGCTTGGTCGGCGGAGCGTTCAACCGCGCTCCTGACTTAACTTACATCCCACCTCACCACTCAACCCGCCACTTGACAACCACCACCACCACTTTCCCAACTAAGTTTTTTAGAGCATCGGGGACGGGTCGAAAGTCGGGTTGGGACAAGGAGATGCGTCCGGAAAATGAGATTCGCGCACAGGGCCAAGAGTTTGGTTTAGTTTGGTTCGGGAATGATTTGTCGAGTCCCGACCGGCCCAAAGCGCGGTCGTCAGGCCAGGATAGGCTTCACCACTTCGCCGTAGACATCAGTCAGGCGATAGTCGCGGCCGGCGTGGCGATAGGTCAGTTTTTCGTGATCGAGGCCGAGCAGGTGCAGGATCGTGGCGTGCAGGTCGTGAACGTGGACCTTGCCCTCGACCGCGTCCCAGCCGAATTCATCGGTAGCGCCGTGGGCCATGCCGCCGCGAACGCCGCCGCCGGCCAACCACATCGTAAAGCCGTACGGATGATGATCGCGCCCGTTCGCGCCCTCGGCCGCGGGCGTGCGGCCGAATTCGCCGCCCCAGATTACGAGCGTCTCGGCCAGCAATCCACGTGCCTCCAGATCGTGGAGCAAGCCGGCAATCGGGCGATCGGTGGCCAGCGCGTTCTTGGCATGCCCGCCCTTGAGATCGCTGTGCTGGTCCCACGGTTGGAAACCGCCGGTGGTGTGGTAAAGCTGCACGAAGCGCACGCCGCGTTCGACGAGCCGGCGAGCAAGCAGGCATTGGCGGCCGAACACTTCGGTGGTTTTTTGATCGACGCCGTAGAGTCGATTGGTTGTCTGGGATTCGCGGGTCAGGTCAAAAGCTTCAGGCGCTTGCATCTGCATGCGATAGGCCAACTCGAAGGAATCGATGCGAGCGTTCGGGCGGCTATCGTCGGCCCGGCCCTCACGATGCAACTCGTTGAGTTGCCGCAATGCGTCGAGTTCCTGGCGCTGGCGGTCCGGGCCGACCTGCGCGTTTTTCAGGTTGCGGATTGGGTTTTGCAAGTCGGAGACAAACGTCCCCTGGTACGCGGCGGGCAGGAAACTCGCGCCGTATTGCCGAGCGCCTTCGATCAGCGGTCCGGGGCCGACGGCGATGAAGCCGGGCAAGTTCTGGTTTTCGCTGCCCAGGCCGTAGGTGACCCAAGCGCCCAAGCTCGGCCGCGATGCCACTCGTTCGCCGGTGTTCATCTGCAAACATCCGCCGGGATGATTGACATCGTCGGCCACCATCGAGCGAATGACGCACAGGCGATCGGCGCAGGCGCCAACGTGCGGAAACAGTTCGCTCACGTCGAGTCCCGATTGGCCGCGCTTGGAGAACTTCCAAGGCGACGCCAACAGGTTGCGCTGCTTGCCGAGATAAAGTTTTGGCGAAGGCTTGCCGTTGTCCTGGGTCAGGCGCGGCTTGGGATCGAACGTGTCCACTTGCGACGGCCCGCCGGGCATGAAAAGAAAGATCACCCGCTTCGCCCGCGCCGCGAAATGCGGCAGCCGGGGTGCAAGCGGATTCGAGGCGGAGGCCTTGTCGGCGAGCAACGCCGCCAGGGCGAGCGAGCCGAAACCAGCGCCGGTTTGGCGGAGCATTTGGCGGCGGTTCACGTCGATCATGTTTTGCTCCGAACGCGAAACGTAAACGGGGCGGCATCAATCAATGTACACGAATTCGTTCGTACACAAGATCAAGAGGCAATATCGTTCCCAGGCATCGGGGCCGCGGGCGAGCAGTTGCAGACCGAGGTCGATCTCTTTTTGCGTCGGCATGCGGCCCAGAACGAGACCGTACAAATGGCGGATACGTGCTTCGTTCCCGGCCGGCGCTTCGCGTGCCACGCGCGCGGCCAAGTCACGCGCCCAGGTATTGACCGTCGGGTCGTTGAGGAAGAACAGCGCCTGTGGGGCGACGACGGATTGGCTGCGTTGATCGACGATCGCGCACGGGTCGGCACGGTCGAACAAGCGGCCGAAGTCGGACGTGTTGGCACCCGTCCGTGTGGACATCAGGTACAACGTTCGACGCGGTACAACCAACTCGGTGAACGCGGGTCCGCCCGGCTTGGTATCCAGACGACCAGCCGCGGACAGCAGGCTATCGCGGACGGCTTCCGCGTTCAGGTGCCGGCGGTTCATTCGGCTGAAGAGGCGATTGTCCGGGTCGGCGGCCAGGCTGGTCGCATCGGCCCGGCTGCTCTGCTGATAGACGGACGAGAGCATGATCAGCCGGTGTATCGCCTTCACGGACCATCCCGACTCGACGAAGCGAGCGGCCAGGAAATCGAGCAGTTCCGGATGCGTCGGCCGTTCGCCACGCTCGCCGAAATTGTTGGGAGTGCGAACCAGCCCCTCGCCGAAATGATGCTGCCAAATCCGGTTGACCATGACGCGGGCGGTCAACGGGTTGTCGGCTCTGGCCAGCCAATCGGCCAGTTGCAATCTTCCGCTGCCGATGGTAATCGGCTCGCGGCGCTCGCCCGTGAGCACTCGTGGGAAACCTCGCGGCACGATTGCACCGAGCCGCTTATGGTCGCCGCGCAC
Organism: Gemmataceae bacterium; assembly: GCA_041495645.1. Taxonomy (GTDB): domain Bacteria; phylum Planctomycetota; class Planctomycetia; order Gemmatales; family Gemmataceae; genus JBGQCZ01. The sequence goes on from JBGQCZ010000051.1 coordinate 5,530, forward strand.
GAACACGTGTGCGTCCTTGAATCCTTCGTGCCGCGTGCCCTTCGGCCCGCCGTCTTGCACCACGACAGCTTCTTCGATTTTCAACGCGGGCTTCTTCTTGAGAACTTCGAGTTCCTGATTCAGTACCGCCAGACGAGAGCGAACCTCCGGGGCAAGCAGTTTCATCCGCTCATCGGCCGATACCCAGAACGGCCCGCGTGGAGAAAGCAATTCGTCGTACAAGTCGGCCACGAGGTCGCGCGGTGCAAGAGCCTCCGGCGCCGCCGGCTTGAACCAGGCGTCGCGCAGTTCCGCTTCCACTGCTTGGCGCTCGGCATCGCTCAACTGGCGTTCGTAGACGCGAAGTTCGGCGACATCGCCGCGAAAACGCGCCGCGCCACCGGAGCCCGGACCGCCAATGTGCAGCGCGGAGATCGCAGGGTCGGACGAAAGCCCGGTGATGCCCTTCTGCATGCCGGACTCGGTGCCATTGCGATGCAGCGTAGTGCCGTTTGGGCCCCAACTCAAACCTACGATCTCGAGCCCAGCCGTTTTGTTTCCATTGACGATGTCGCCCGACTGACTGTTGTTTCGCAAGATCGCATGCAAGCGGCCATCGGGAGCGGGCATCAGGCCGAGTCCGTGCTTGCCCAAATCCGAATCTTCCCAACCGACCAATCGCTGCCCGGGATTGCCGTTGTCGGCGGTCTGATAGACGACGAACAAACTGCCGATCGGCGGTGTTCGGGTCGGCGACTCCAACAGAGACTTGCCGTCGAACCGCAAAACGGTCTTGGTGTGGCCATTGACGGCGGTGCTGGCTTTAAGCGGACCGCCGGCCGGGGTTGGCGGTTTCGCGTCCGCATGCTGATTCGCACGATTCGGCCAAAGCGTGACGTGGCCGTTCGAATCAGTCACGAGTTGCGGATCGTCCGCTCGAAAGCGCAACAGCGACGAGCGGGCCAGATCCTGCTTCTCGGGCGGCTCGGCGTTTCTCTTCGCCGCCAGAGCGACGAAGTCCTGCTGCATCTTTTTTGCCGCGAGGTCCAGTTCGACGGCCGTCAGTTTGCCGGCCGCCGCATCATGCAAAAACGACGGACGGCTCCCCGGCGGTTGCTTTTCGACGCGGCCGAGAAAATCCACCCACGAAGCCAGCAGGCTCTCATGAAGCTGATGTTTTTTCGCCAACTCGCCCAGCGAAGGTTTCGCGGGACCAGACGCCTGTTTCCGAAATTCGGCAGCCGCCACGAGATAGCGGACCGTTTGCTCGGGCACGACACGCTTCAAGTAAGCGAGGTATTCGCGATCGGGCGCATCGCGAAGTTGCGATTCGAGTTCCGCCCGGCGTCGCTTGTCGGCCGCATCCTGCGCCAACTCGGCGGAGGACACGAGCGGCACGCGAACCAGCGGAGTGTTGCCCGCAACCGGGCCGGGAATGAGCCGGGTGCTGAAGAAGATTCCGGCCAGCGAGTAATAATCCTCGGTGGAGATCGGGTCGAACTTGTGATCGTGGCAACGGGCGCAGGCGAGGGTCAGTCCCATGAAGGCCCGGCCGACCACGTCAATCTCATCGTTGACGTAATCGGCGATCATCAGATCCTTATCCACGTCTCCCGGCACGAAGTCCGCGATGGCGAGCATTCCCGTGGCAATCAGCCCGTCCTTGTTGATGCCGCCTGGCTTGGGCGGTGGCAGCAAATCGCCCGCGATCTGGAGGCGAATGAAGTCCGTATACGACAGATCGCGATTGAACGAATCGACGACCCAATCGCGGTAGCGCCAAGATTCTCGGAAGTCGCTGGCGGGCGGCAACTGAATCAGATCGCGGGCATCGGCGTAGCGAACGACATCGAGCCAGTGCCGGCCCCAGCGCTCGCCATACCGCGGCGACGCCAACAGGCGATCGACGACTCGGGCAAAAGCCTGAGGGGAGTCATCAGCAAGAAACGCATCGATTTCCGCCGTCGTCGTCGGCAAACCGATCAAGTCGAATGTCGCTCGTCGGAGCAGAGTACGTTTGTCGGCCTGAACAGCCGGGCCAAGTCCCTTGGCCTCGAGCGCCGCCAGAATGAAGCGATCAGGAGCGGACCGCGGCCAAGCCGTATCGCGGACGGCCAGAATGGACACGGGCTTCACGGGCTGAAACGACCAAAATTGCCGTTGCTTCTCGGTAATCGTCGATCGGCTGCCAGGTTGCGAAGGCGCAGGCGGCTCCGCCCCGCGTGCCAGTTCAATTGGCATGGCGACGAACAACACGAAACCAATGCCGAGTGTCGATCCAGATGGCAAAACCGGCCTCCGCGCGACAACATCAAGATTCATTTGCCTTCGGCGGGCTCCTTCAGCCCTGGTTTATGATAGGTCGGGAACGGCGGGCGTTGCAACTTGGTTGGCGTGTACGTCGCCTCAAAATCCTCGACAGAGCCCATGATTTCTGTCCATAATGGTTTGGGTTTTGGCAATTCTCTATCGACAGGCGTGCCGCCATGCGCGACGGCAATCAGCGAAATCACACACTCCTCGATCGGCTGGGCGACGGAGATGCGGATGCCCTTGCCGAGTTGTTCGATCAAAATCGTGCGGCGCTCCGGCGCGAAATTGCCCGCGACCTGTCGCGCGACCCGCGCTTGGCGGCGCGTTTCGATGCCTCCGATGTGGTGCAAGAGGTATTCCGCGATGCCCAACAGCAATTGGCCGGCTACCTGGCGAATCGCGAACGAATTGACTTCATGGAGTGGCTGCGCGGTCTGGCGCGCGAGCGGCGCCGAGGCCCGCGTGCCGTTTTGATACGGGCATGTCGATGGCCGAAGCGTCACGTCGTGAACTGCGAACGCCGCTTGCGGCGATAATCCAAGTCGGGTGAACAAAAGCCAGCCAATCGAACGGCACCGGTGGGTAATGCGTTTTGACATCTGCTCCTGGAGGACTTCGCGATGGCGACGGCGCCGAATTTGTAATGATTGTGGAACGTGCCTGTGACAATCGCGACGCGGGCGTAGGCTACCAAAGTTGACTCGCGTAATCGCCGCTGCTTCCGGAGTGGAATTCATGCCGTCATTGCCGCAAGGCAGACGCTGCCTGCGCCTAACGATATGGGGGTTACTCGTCGCCGGGTTCGCGGCGTGGATTGTATCATCCGCGGCGGAACCGCCTAAGCCCAAGGATTCCGAGCCTGCGAAATCCGATCGGACACCCTGGACAACTTCCCGAGTCGTCGGCTCTCCCGACCCACCGCCGCCGTTCATGGTCGTTCGGGCGTTTCCGAATCTGAAATTCGAGCATCCCTTGCTGATGGCCCGTTGCCCCGGCAACAACCGGCTGATCGTCGGCGAGCAGGCCGGCGTGCTGTATTCGTTCGCGGACCGGGCGGACGCCAAGGCCGACCTCTTTTTCGACCTGCGCAAGGAAATCAAGACGATCCACTTGCTCCCGCAGGCGAAAGAAGTCGAGGCAGTCTATGGGCTGGCCTTCCACCCGGACTTCGAGAAAAACCACCACTGCTTCGTCTGCTACACCGTGCGGGACCCGAAACGGGGCCAGCGAAATCTAGCGGACGGGACGCGGGTGTCCCGGTTCACCGTCACGCAAACAGACCCGCCGCGCATCGACCCGGCGAGCGAGGAGATCATCCTTACTTTCCTACAAGGCGGGCACAACGGCGGGGACATTCACTTCGGCCCCGACCGCATGCTCTACATTTCCACGGGCGACGCCGCCGACCCGAACCCACCCGACTCGCTCAACACCGGCCAGGATATCTCCGACCTCCTCTCCTCCATCCTGCGGATCGACGTGGATCACAAGGGCCAGGGCAAGAAGTACGCCGTGCCCGCGGACAATCCGTTCGTTGGCATGAAGGGGGCGCGACCGGAGGTCTGGGCCTATGGCTTCCGCAATCCCTGGCGAATGAGCTTCGACCCACAAACGGGCGAGTTGTTCGTCGGCGACGTCGGCTGGGAACTTTGGGAGTCGGTCCACCGGGTCGAGAAGGGCGGCAACTACGGTTGGTCGGCCATGGAGGGTCCGCAGCCAATCAATCCGAACAAGATTGGGCCAACGCCGATTCGTCCCGCGCTCATCGAACTTCCGCACACGATCGCTTGCAGCGTGACCGGCGGGCGCGTCTATCGCGGCAAGAAATTTCCCGAGTTGCGCGGCGCTTATGTTTTCGGCGACTGGGAAACCCGTCGCCTGTGGGCCGCCCGCTTCGAGGGCGATCGCACGAAGGAGATGCCGGAGATAGCACGTCCATCGGTGCGCATCGTTGCGTTCGGCGAGGACAAAGAGGGCGAACTGTACTTCCTGGACTATGACGGCGGAACCATACACACGATCGCGCGGAATGACGGCGGCGTCAAGAACGCCGAATTCCCAACGAAGCTGTCCGAGACCGGCCTGTTCGCTTCGGTTAAGGACCACACGCCGGCTGCCGGAGTGGTCCCGTTTGCGGTGAACGCGCGGCAATGGCAGGACGGCGCGACATCGCAACATTGGGTAGCTTTCCCGGGCGTGTCGTCTGCCACTCTTTACGCGGTGGGCGGCAAGCCGATCCCTGGAAACGTGGACTGGCATAACTTCCGCATGCATTTCCCGCCGGATGCGGTGCTGGCGCGGACCCTCTCGTTGGACGGCCGGCGGATGGAAACGCAACTCCTGCACTTTGACGGCGTGGACTGGCGCCCCTACACGTTCGCGTGGCGTCCCGATCAATCCGACGCCGACCTGATCCCCGCCGATGGCGCCGAGAAAGAATTGCGTGATGGGAAACAGAATCAGGTATGGCAATTCCACAGTCGTAGCCAGTGCATGTCGTGCCATAACAGTTGGGCGGAATATGCGCTGGCGTTCCAACCCGAGCAGTTGAATCGACTGGGCCTCGACGGACGCAACCAGCTTATCGCCCTTACGGAGGCTGGATTGATCCGCCGGGCAGGCGCCGACGGTAAACCGCTACCCTCGTTCGACGTGAACTCGGCCGCGCGGGAGCGAAAGCTCGCGGATCCGCACGACGCGGGACAACCATTGGAAACGCGAGCCCGATCCTACCTCCATGCCAATTGCGGTCACTGCCACACGTTTGGCGGGGGCGGAGCCGTGGAACTGCAGCTACCGTTTTCAGTTCCGAACGCGGCGATGAAGGCTATCGGCGTCCGCCCCGCCCGCGGCGACTTCTCGTTGCCGGATGCGTGCATTATCAAGCCGGGCGACCCGTATGCGAGCACTTTGTACTTCCGCATGGCCAAATTCGGCCGCGACCGGATGCCGCACATCGGTTCCGAGCGACCGGACGAGACGGGACTGAAACTCATCGAGCAATGGATCGCCGGCATGAAAGGGGCTGACAAACTGAGTCCGGTTCTGGACAATGGACCGCCGGAAAAATTGCTGGCGAACGCACAGTCAGCGTTACTGGTCGCACGGAAGCTCGGGCGCGGCGAAATGAAGCCAGCCGAGCGGGATGAGTTGCTGGCCGCGGCGGCAAAGCTCCCAGCCGGCCCAGTTCGAGACTTGTTCGATGGCTATGCGCCATCGGACGAGAAGGGGGCGCGAAAGCTCGGCTCTAATTCCCGGCCAAGGACAATTCTGGCGCTCATGGGTGACTCCGACCGAGGTGAGAAATTGTACTGGTCGCAAGGGGTCAACTGCGGCAGTTGCCACAAGATCGGCGACCGCGGCACATCCGTCGGCCCCGACCTGTCGAGCATTGGGAAACTTCGGCCGCGTGAAGATCTGTTGGAGAGCATCCTGGAGCCGTCGCGCCGAATCGAGCCGAAGTACGCCGCCTATGTCGCTCACACCGCGGACGGTCGTTCGATTACCGGTCTGCTGGTGAAGCGGGATGCGAAAGAGTTGGTCATGCGCGACGCCCAGAATAAGGAGATCGTTCTCGCGGCCAAAAACGTGGACGAACTGCGGCCGTCGCGAACGTCGCTGATGCCGGACGGTCAAATGGCTGGCCTAACCGCCCAGGAAGCGGCTGATCTGCTCGAATACCTCGCTACCCGCAAATGAAAACGGCGAACGACCGCAGCAAATCGACGGCAGGTTCGCTAAGAAGACGGAGCCCGAATGCGAGGTGCCCCCATGCGAATCGCCAAACTCGAAAGTTTCCTGACCAACGCCGGGCTGCGGAACTACTTGTTCGTGCGGCTGACAACCGACACTGGATTGACCGGAATCGGCGAGGCGTCGCTCGAATGGCAGGAGCAGACCGTGCGGACGTTGCTGCACGAATGGGTCGAGGATCGGGTGTTGGGCCGCGACCCGTTCGATGTGGAAAGGCTGAGCAGCGAATTGATTCGCGACCAGTATCAGGGCGGCCCAACCGTGCTCACGGCGATCAGCGGCGTGGAGATCGCATGCTGGGATTTGATCGGGAAGGCCTGCGGACAACCGGTGTACAAGCTCCTGGGCGGGCGGGCGCGCGAGCGGCTGCCGGCCTATGCGAACGGCTGGTACGGCGGAGCGCGATCCGCTTCGGACTATGCCGAAAAAGCTCGCGCAGTTGTCGAGCGCGGTTACGCGGCGATGAAGTTCGACCCGTTCGGCACCGCCTGGAAGGACATGACCAACGCGGAGATGGCTGAAGCGGAACAAATCGTCGCGGCGGTTCGCGCGGCGGTGGGTGACTCGGTCGAGATTCTGATTGAGGTTCACGGCCGTTTGTCGGCGGCTTGCGCGATCGAGATGGGCCGTCGCCTGGCGAAGTATCGGCCCGGCTGGTACGAGGAGCCGGTCGCGCCGTTGCAGTTGGACTTACTCAAGCAAGTGAAGCAAGCCCTGCCGTTCCCGATCGCCGCGGGCGAGCGGTTGTATGCGCTTGAAGAGTTCGGGAGATTGACTTCGCTGCGTGCCGCCGATGTAGTTCAGCCCGATCTTGCTCATTGCGGCGGACTGCGGGTCGGGAAAAAGATCGCCGCGTTGTGTGCCGCCCACGATCTACGCCTCGCGCCGCATTGCTCGATCGGGCCGGTGGCCTTGGCAGCCGCCGTGCATTTCGGTTGGTCCACGCCCGAGGTGGCGATTCAAGAAAACTTCGCCGACTTCGACGTGCCCTGGCGTCGCGATTTGGTAAGCGGTTGGAACCCCGTCCAACGCGGCGAGTTCAGTCTTCCCGACCGGCCCGGTCTCGGCCTCGAACTGAACGTCGAGGAATGCGCGAAGCATCCGTACCGCAAGAATTCGTTCCCGTCGCTGTGGGACAAAAAATGGCTCGAAGAGCTTACAAAATCCGACGCGAAACGGTAAACGAAAGACCATGCCTTCGTGCAAAGCCGTGCGCCTGAATGCCGTCACATATCCGATCGAGCCGAATGAGCGGTGGCAATTGGAGCAAATTGGCGCGGAGTTTGTCGCTGTCGAGGGGCAACAGCCGGAAGAGATCGTTGCCGCGGCGGGGGATTGTGATGCGTTGCTGGTAGTGTCGGCGAAGATTCCGCGGGCAGTGATCGAACGGCTTTCGCGCTGCCGGGTGATTGCCCGGCTCGGAGCGGGGACGGATCGCATCGACGTGGAAGCCGCCACTCGGTGTGGAATTGTCGTCAGCAACGTTCCCGATTTTTGCCTCAATGAACAAGCCGAACATACGCTGGCCTTGTTGCTGGCCTTGGCCCGGCGCTTGCCGTACATGACGGCGGCAATGCGGCGCGGCGACTGGTCGGCACGGCACCATTCCGGTGTGCATCGCCTCGCCGGCCGGACGTTGGGTTTGCTCGGTTTCGGCGCGAGCGCCCAGGCTGTGGCCCGGCGAGCGGCCGCCTTCGATCTGCGCCTGCTCGCTTGGGCCCGGAATCCCGGCAAATACCGTGAAACAGCCGCGACGCTGAAGGTTGAATGGCGCGAACTGGACCAACTTCTAAAAGAAAGCGATTTCGTCTCCATCCACCTGCCGTTAGTTGATGAAACGCGGCACGTACTCGATCGCAAGCGGCTCGCGCTCATGAAGCAGACTGCGGTTTTGATCAATACCGCACGCGGGGCTATCGTCGACGAAGCGGCCTTGGTCGATGCGCTCAAGAACAACCAAATCGCGGGCGCGGCGCTCGATGTCTTCGAGGGCATCGACGTATTCGCTCTGCCCGGCCAACTTTCGCACCACCCGCTCTTCGATCTCGATAATGTGATCCTCACTCCGCATTGCGCCGGCAGTTCCGTCGAGTCCACGCGCGAGTCGAAAGTTCGCGGCGTCGCCAACGCCGTCGACGTGCTGCTCGGCC